>CAZMCU010000046.1:0-10195 GCA_964564915.1 uncultured Demequinaceae bacterium
AGCAGCGGCGTGCCCCAGGCGGGGGCGTTGACGTTGGTGCCGTCGGCGTTATCCGCGGCGCGGCTCGCGTACACGATGACGCTCTGAACCACGAGGATCGCGATGGCGAACCAGAACAGGGGGATGGGGCGCTTGGGCTTGGCTTCCATGGGTTTCACTCTACGGATTTGACGAACTTCACGCATCGGGGGAGGAGATAGTGCGTAAACGAGGACGGCGTCGGGCAATACGCGCTGTGAGACCTCTCACCCACAAGTTGCCGCAACGGGGTCAGCCTGACACGATGGGGCGGTGATCGACCGAAGCAGTCCCCTCGTATTCCTCGGCGCCCTGGGGCTCGCCGGTGTGGCCATCGGCTTAGGGATAGGGGTGCATACCCTTGTCGGGAGTCCGAGCAGCACCCCGGAAGCCACAGACCCGCCCGCGACATCGACGATCCAAATGAGCGACGACCTATGCGAGTTGATGGACCAGATGGTCGCGTACTCCGACGACCAGAACGAGCGTTACGGGGACGAGAGTTACCTCATGGACGAGACGAGATGGGACGATCCCGCACTCGTCGTCGGAATTCATACTCAGGGACAAGCTCTTCTCGACTCCATCGGACCGATCACCGGATTCCTGGACCACGGAGCGGAGTTGACGACCGATGCCGCCGCCTCCGCCGCCTTCGACGACCTCTCCCAGGCGGAAGCAATCCTGTTGGAAGCGCTCGGACGGATAGCGCTCGACGCGACGTCCGTTGAGCAGTATTTCGAACAGATCTTTGGGGTGTGGGGCGACGCCGATCTTATGGCAACCTCGGCCGACGCCGATGCGGCGATGGCGATCGTCCAGTCATACGTTTCGGAGACCTGCGGGCGTGACATCCTCGTCGGCGGCTTGTTTGGAGACACCAGTAGCGAAGAGTCTGGGGACTCCGGTGACTTCGAGTTCTCGACGGGGGACACGATGCCGACGGACCCCGAGGAAGCCGCCGCGTGGACCGACGCCGAAATGCTGGGCGCGGCGATTGAGGCCTACTACGCCGATTGGACGGAGGGCGACCCTCAGGCGACCATTACGGTCACCGACGGTTCGTACCTCTTGTTCGATTCCGAGATCGGTCCCGTTACCGAGGGAAACGTCATCACGGCTCAGTATGCGGACGGTCCAGACGACTGGTGTGTGGAGGTAACCCCGAACGGGGACTCGACCAAGACCTACAACTACGAGGCGTTCTGGGGCATTTGGTCAGGACCGTGTTCCTCCAGTCAGTCCTGAGTAACCTCGCTCCGCGGCCCGGTACCCTGGTGCTAGTCCAGCGAACCACCACCCGCAAAGGGAACCCATGCTAGCGTCCACCCCGATCGACACCGTTGACCACGCCGCAGCAACCCCGGACACTCCACAACCGTTCGCCGAACTCGGGCTCAAGCCCCACGAGTACCAGACGATCCGCGAGATCCTCGGCCGCCGCCCCACCGCGTCCGAACTGGCCATGTACTCGGTCATGTGGTCGGAGCACTGCTCGTATAAGTCGTCTAAGCCTCACCTCCGCCGGTTCGGAGAGATGACGGACGCGATGCGCGAGCACCTGATGGTGGGAATCGGTGAGAACGCCGGCGTTGTCGATATCGGCGACGGGTGGGCCGTGACGTTCAAGGTCGAGTCGCACAATCACCCGAGTTTCGTGGAGCCCTACCAAGGTGCGGCGACGGGAGTCGGCGGCATCGTCCGCGACATCCTGTCGATGGGGGCCCGCCCGCTCGCCGTCATGGACGACCTGCGCTTCGGCTCCATCGACCACCCCGACACCGCGCGCGTCATCCACGGGATCGTCGCCGGTGTCGGCGGGTACGGCAACTGCCTGGGCCTGCCCAACATCGGCGGCAGCGCGCTCTTCGACGCTTCGTACCAGGGCAACCCGCTCGTTGACGCCTTGTGCGTCGGAGCGATGCGCCACGAGGACCTCCACCTCGCGAACGCTAAGGGGCTGGGTAACCTCGTCGTGCTGTACGGCGCGCGGACCGGTGGGGATGGCATCGGCGGTGTGTCCGTGCTCGCGTCGGAGACCTTCGACGAGGGAGGGCCGACCAAGCGGCCGAGCGTCCAGGTGGGCGACCCCTTCGCGGAAAAGGTGCTCATCGAATGCACGATTGACTTGTTCAAAGCCGGGGTCGTCGAAGGCATCCAAGATCTGGGAGGCGCCGGGCTGAGTTGCGCCACGAGCGAGCTCGCGAGCGCGGGTGAGGGCGGCATGCACGTCACGCTCGATAAGGTCCCGCTGCGTGATCCCAGCCTGCGCGCCGAAGAGATCCTCATGTCGGAGTCGCAAGAGCGGATGATGGCGATCGTCCGGCCCGAGAAGCTCAAGGCGTTCACCGCGATCACCGACAAGTGGGACGTCGAGATCGCCGTCCTGGGCGAGGTGACCGACACCGGACGCCTCGTCATCGACTACCAGGGCGAAACGGTCGTCGACGTGCCACCGCGCACCGTCGCCCACGACTGCCCCGTCTACGACCGGCCGTTCGCGCGGCCCGCGTGGATGGACGGGCTTCAGGCGGACACCGCCGCTTCGCTTCCCCTTCCCGCCGACGGCACCGCCCTGCGAGCGACGACGCTCGCCCTGCTCGGCTCCCCCAACGTGGCGGATCGCTCGTGGATCACCGCCCAGTACGACCGTTACGTTGGTGGAAACACCGCGATGGCGCGCCCCGACACCGTCGGGGTGGTCCGCGTGGACGAAGCGACCGGAAGGGGTGTGGCCCTCGCGACGCGTGCCAACGATCGCTACACCAAGCTCGACCCATACGAGGGAGCGCGGCAGGCCGTCGTCGCGGCCTACCGCGCCGTCGGCGCCGCGGGTGCCGAACCCCTCGCGGTGTCCGATTGCCTCAACTTTGGTTCTCCAGAGGACCCCGACTCGATGTGGCAGTTCGCCGAGGCCGTTCGCGGTCTCGCCGACGCCTGCCGCGAGTTGGACGTCCCGGTCACGGGCGGGAACGTCTCGCTCTACAACGGGACGGGGGAGCCCGGCCGGATTGACTCCTCGATCAACCCGACGCCACTCGTTGCCATGCTGGGGGTGTTCGACGACGTCAAGCGCGCGACGCCCTCCGCGTGGAGGGAGCCCGGACTATCCCTGTACCTCTTGGGAACGACGCGAGCGGAGCTCGACGGTTCGCGATTCGCCGAACTCTCCGGTCACCTCGGAGGCCTTCCTCCGGTGCTCGACCTCGACGCCGAGCGGACGCTCGCTGGCGTTCTCATCGCGGCGTCTCGCGACGGGCTCGTGCATGCCGCGCGCGAGGTCGGTGAGGGAGGCCTCGCGGTCGCGATTGCCCTCGGCGCCCTCCGCTACGGGGTCGGTGTACGCATCGACCTTGGTGAGCTTGCCGAGCGCGACAGCGTGACACCGACGGAGGCGTGGCTGAGCGAGTCGCAAGCGCGCGTGCTCGTCGCCGTACCCCCGTCGGAGGAACAGCGGTTCGTCGACATGTGTGCCGTACGGTGGGTGCCCGCGATACGGATCGGCGCGACCGAGGACTCGAAAGCCATCGACGTACAGGACGAGTTCACCCTTCCGCTCGACGAGGCTCGCTCCGTATGGGAGACACCCCTACCCGAGCGATTCGCCTGAATTCGCGGAACCCAACACGCGCGCCAAGAGTTGACTCCCCAAGAAGACGCGCTTCTAGGGGGCATACGTGGCGAAGAAGTGGTCGACAACCAGATGGGTCGCTGTCGGCGCCGGTGGGCTCGTTGTCGTCATGTTCGTCATGGCGCTCGCGTGGGTCGAGTACCGCGAACACTGGCGTGTCTCGATCCAGTACACCGTGGACCTTCCCTCGACGCCGGTCAATGGGGGATGGGCGGACTTCGGCCCGGACCCCGTTCTGCACTTGCTGGAGTCCGACCCCGCTGCGGGGGTGCTCTCGGAAGCTCCCACCGATCCCATCTTTCGCGGGGTGATCGTGAGCGGACCCGACTTGCCCGGGAACGGGACGATCGAGGACTACCGGATCGTGCGGGACGGCTATTACGTCGAGTTCGCCGACGGTGCGGTCCGTTACGTTCTTGACCCTGCGCCCTGGCTCGCTATCCGAGACGAGGTCGAAAGCGGCATCGGCCCTCATTTCTGGCAGGTCCTCGTTAACGCGGGCGCGACCTAGCCGTCCTCGACGCTGCCGCGACGCTCGTGGCACGCTGGTCCCATGCCGCCTCGTCGTCGCGTCCCGTTCAACGAGGGCACCGCCGCGCTCGCGGTGTGGTCGGCCGGAAGTCGCGAACCCGCGATCGTCGCGACGGCCGTGCGTTTTACCCTCGAGGAGTTGGCGGAGCGGGCGCCGGGCGGGGCGATCGAGGTACGTGTTCCGCCCTACGGGGCCATCCAATGCGGGGAGGGCGGCCACCACACACGGGGGACGCCACCGAATGTCGTCGAGACCGACGCGGATTCCTGGCTTTCGCTTGCAACGGGGGTACTCGCGTGGGTCGACGCGGTTGAGAAGGCGCTGGTCTCGGCGTCCGGAGTCAGGGCAGACCTTTCGACGTGGTTACCCCTGGTGTCGAACCCCGCACCGTCGTGACCCACCGCGCCACCGCGAACGTTGGGTAGCCCTCGCCCATCACCGCCTAGACTGAACCCGTGAGCGACGCCACCACGCCACCCCCCAAGGGGGTCGATCTCGACGCACACTCGCTCCCCACCGTCATCCGCAGGTCACCGCGTCTGGTGCGAACGGTTGCGAAAGGAGTGCTGGTCGGGGTTGCCCTCGGAGTTGTCGTTGGCCTCGGGCTTCCCGGAACCGGCGCCATGGACCGTGCCGCGGTGACCGTGTTGATCGCGAGTGGATTCGCCATCATCGGTGGGCTCGTCTCGGGCGCCAACGCGACGGGTAACCCACGATGGACCCTCCTACCGTTCCCCCACCCAACGGACGAGGCCCGCTAGTGCGCCGGGGGGATGGGCGCCTGACCCACGACCTGCTAGTGGGCGAACGCTTACCCCAAGACGAGTGTGGAGTCTTCGGCGTCTTCGCCCCCGGGGAGGAGGTCGCCCGGCTGACGTACTTCGGTCTCTACGCCCTCCAGCACCGGGGGCAGGAAAGCGCGGGCATCGCAACGTCCAACGGCACACAAATCCTCGTATTCAAGGACATGGGGCTCGTGGCTCAGGTGTTCGACGAGGGAGCGCTCGACTCCCTTCAGGGGCACATCGCGGTGGGCCACACACGGTACTCGACCACCGGCGCGAGCGTCTGGGCGAACGCCCAACCGACGCTGGGCCCCACCGCACACGGCACGATCGCCCTCGGCCACAACGGCAACCTCACCAATACCCCGGAATTGCTCGATCTTCTCGTCGAGCGTGAGGGCTATGCCAAGCGCCTCGACCTCAAGAACGGTGCCGCAACCGACACCGCCGTCATCACGGCGCTTCTTGCGAGCGACGAATTCGACACGCTCGCGGAAACCGCCGCCAACTTGTTCCCGCGCCTCAAAGGCGCCTACTCGCTCGTGTTCATGGACGAGACGCATCTCTACGCCGCCCGGGATCCTTACGGCGTCCATCCTCTGGTTCTCGGGGAGCTCGTCGGCAAGGGATGGGTCGTGGCGTCGGAAACGGCGGCGCTCGACATCGTTGGGGCCCGATGGGTACGCGAGATCGAGCCAGGCGAAATCGTGGTCATCGACGACGACGGGGTTCGATCCGTGCGATTCGCCGAGCCAACCCCCCGGGGGTGCGTCTTCGAGTACGTGTACCTCGCGCGCCCCGACACGGTCATCGCGGGGAGGAGCGTGCATGTGGCGAGGGCGGAGATGGGCCGCACGCTCGCGCGCGAGCATCCCGCGGACGCCGACCTGGTCATCCCCGTTCCGGAGTCGGGCACTCCGGCCGCGGTCGGGTACGCGCAAGAGTCGGGCATTCCCTTTGCCCTGGGGATCACGAAGAACGGTTACGTCGGCCGGACCTTCATCCAGCCGTCCCAGACCCTGCGGAAGCTCGGCATCCGACTCAAACTCAATCCCCTTCGCGAGGTCATCGCGGGCAAGAGGCTCGTCGTCGTCGACGACTCGATCGTCCGAGGCAATACCCAACGTGCGATCGTCGCGCTGCTACGGGAAGCCGGAGCCGCCGAGGTGCACGTTCGCATCTCCTCGCCCCCGGTGTTGTGGCCCTGCTTCTACGGCATCGACTTCGCCACCCGCGACGAACTCGCGGCGGTCGGAAAGTCGACGGAGGCGGTACGACGGATGATCGGTGCGGATTCCCTCGGCCACATCTCGCGCGAGGGAATGGTCGCCGCCACGACGATTCCCTCGGGGCGCTTGTGCACCGCGTGCTTCAGCGGCCAGTACCCGATCGAGCCGCCCCTCCGCGCTCGGCACCTCCTCGCGGTTCAGGAGGTGGAAGCGTGACGGACGAGCCATTGACGTACGCCGCCGCCGGTGTCGACACGGAAGCGGGCGACAAGGCTGTGGAGTTGATGAAGGCGGCGATCTCGCGCACCCACGGTCCCGAGGTGATCGGCGGTGTTGGCGGGTTTGCCGGCCTCTTCGACGCCTCCACCCTCAAGGGCTATCGGCGCCCGCTGCTAGCTTCCTCGACCGATGGCGTGGGGACCAAGATCGCCATCGCCCGGGCCCTCGACATCCACGACACGATCGGGCGTGACCTCGTCGCGATGGTCGTCGACGACATCGTCGTCTGCGGTGCGCGTCCCCTGGTCATGACGGACTACATCGCGTGCGGCAAGGTGGTGCCAGAACGCATCGCCGACATCGTGAGGGGCATCGCGGAAGGGTGTGAGGAGGCCGGGGTCGCGCTCGTCGGTGGGGAGACGGCCGAGCATCCTGGCCTCATGGCGGAGGACGACTACGACGTGGCCGGGGCGGCGGTCGGGGTCGTCGAGGCGGACGCGCTCTTAGGGCCGGAACGCGTACGCGAGGGTGACGCGGTCATCGCGCTCGCGTCGTCCGGCCTTCATTCGAACGGGTACTCCCTGGTGAGGGCGATTGTCGCGCGAGCGGGGTGGGACCTCGACCGTCAGGTGCCGGAGGTGGGTCGAAGCCTCGGTGCGGCACTACTCGAACCAACCCGGATCTACTCGCGCTTGTGCGTCGATCTTGCCGCGGACGTTTCAGGGCTCCGGGCGTTCGCGCACGTGACCGGAGGTGGGCTCGCCGCCAACCTGTCGCGGGTGATCCCCGAAGGGTTGGCGGCGACGGTCGCCCGCGACTCGTGGACGGTTCCCCCGATCTTCGACGTGCTTCGCGTAGCGGGCGACGTCTCCTGGCGGGACATCGAGGCCACCCTCAACCTTGGCGTGGGTATGGTCGCGATCGTCGCATCCGACGACGCGGACGCGCTCGCGGCGGCCTGTACGGCGGCCGGGATTGACGCGTGGGAACTCGGACGGGTCACGGGAGACGACGGACGAGCGGCGTCCCTCGATGTCGTTCGCGGAACAAAGGGCATCCACGGAGGAGCGGTCTACCTGGGGGCGGAGTACCGGATCGCCTAAGACGACGGCCTATTCCTCGTCGTCGTCCGTGTCCGTGTTCCAGCGATCGAGGTCGTCGGGGTTGTCGTCCGGTTCATGGCTCGACGGCGATTGGGCACGAGAGGTCGACGACGCTTGGCCGACGACGAGTTCTCTCTCGAGTTCGCGGAGGTCAGCGCCGTGCACACCGTACTTGATCTGCCGGGCGATTTTCGCGTCCTTAGCTTTTTGACGGCCGCGCCCCATCTCGCCGTCCTTTCCGGGATTCGGGGGTCGCCACATGCGACCGCAACTCACGATCCACCCGGTACTCTACCGCCCGGCGGGTGTCCGAGCGAATCGGACGATTGTCGACCAATCGGGAAATCCTGTCCCAATGGCGTCATAGACGGGGGTCTCAGACGTCCCATTGTTCGGTAGCGTCGTGATGTACGCGCCACGAGTGCAAGGGGTTGAGACGTGATGAAGAAGGACGAGTTGGAGGAGACGGAGAAGCTCCTCACACCGAGCGAGGTTGCCGCGATCTTCCGGGTTGACCCGAAGACCGTGACCCGCTGGGCCAAGGTGGGAAAGTTGTCGTCAATTCGCACGCTGGGTGGCCACCGGAGGTTCCGCGACGCCGAGGTCAGGATGCTGCTGGCATCCGCCCGCGAGGAGCGAATCGTCCCGTAAAGCTCACAGCGTGACGCCCCCCTGCCCTAGATGTCAGGTCGGGAACGTAGTCTGGGCTCATGGTTAGCCGTTCAGCGCCCACCGACGCGCCGCTCTCTGCTGTCACGATGCCTACTCCGTTCGGCCCGTTCGCCGCGTTTGTCACTCCCGAAGACGGGGTAGTGCGGGCTTCGGGGTTCGGATCGCTGGTGCGTATCGCCCACAACCTTCCCCGCGCGCTCGCTGAACGTGGCTGGGTGGAAACTGACGTCCCCGAAGTCTCCGGCGCGATGCGCGGTTGGCTGGCGGGTGACGGGGAGGCGCTCAATAGGGTTCGCGTTGCCCAACAGGGTGGGGCGTTCATGCAGCGGGTGTGGGCCGCGATGCGGACCATTCCCCCCGGCGAGGTGATGACCTACGGGGACGTCGCCACGCTCGCGGGAAACCCGAAGGCCGCACGCGCGGCGGGGCACGCTTGTGCGACAAACATCGTCGCCCCGTTCGTCCCGTGCCACCGGGTGGTTCCCGCGTCGGGGATCGGGAACTACGGCTTCGGCGGGACCGACGTCAAGGAACGGATGCAGGCGCTTGAGGGAGCGAAAACGGTTCGCAACGGCGCTACTTGAGGACGCTCGTAACGGCCCGGTAGGCGCTCACGACCCGTTCGGGTCGAAGGTCGGTGTTCTTGCGGACCTTGGCGGTGCCGATCGCGAAGAAGATGATCGCGATCAGCAAGAGCCCGCCAGCGACGACAAGTGCGGAGAGCCATACCGGCCAGACGTTCGAAAGAGCGTAGACGGCGGCGAAGAGGAGGAGTCCGATAACACAGAAGGCGAAAGCGGCTCCCACCAGGATGAGAACGAACCCCGTGATGATGGCTTTGACCTTCTTGTGGAAATCCCGCTTGGCCTCTTCAATCTCGTAGCGGATGACCGTTGTGACCCGGCTCAACAGGGCAGACACCAACCCCGCAATCGAGAACTTGCCCAACAACGACCGCAACATGGGTCCTCCGCCTTCCTTCACCTGGTCTAAGTGTCCCGCCCTTGGTGCCATATACGCAAATGGGTTGGGGTCACGGTCGTGTCACGAAGCCGAAGAGACGTTGGTCGTGCGGGGAAAAGGACGGGCTCGGACACGCGTCTTCACGAGAGAAGTGGCCAGGCCCGGGCTCGAACCGGGGACCTTTCGATTTTCAGTCGAACGCTCTACCAACTGAGCTATCTGGCCCCAGGGGTCGCCCCCGGCACAACACCGGTTACGACCTCCGCGACCCCGACGGGACTTGAACCCGCGACCTCCGCCGTGACAGGGCGGCGCGCTAACCAACTGCGCTACGGGGCCTTGACTATGCAAGACCTCTGGAAAGCAAGGACTACTGTAACGGTTCCTCGGCCCTGGCCACCACTGGCCGGGGAAATCCGTACCCCCAACGGGATTCGAACCCGTGTTACCGCCGTGAAAGGGCGACGTCCTAGGCCTCTAGACGATGGGGGCTCATCCGAGACGCCCAACGTCCGAGCGTCTGGGACCCCGCAATGATACGGGTCGGGGCGCCGATGCGCCAACTTCGGGGGATGAGGCGAAAGCCGGGTGAGAACGGTGCGACACGGCACAATGGGCCCATGGTGGAGATGACGCGGAAGGAGTTCGAGCAAGCCGTGGAGGAGGCGCTCGACCTCATTCCCGATGACCTTGCGGACCTCATCGACAACGTCGTCGTTCTCGTCGAGGACGATCCGCCTGCGGACGATCCCGACATCCTCGGCCTCTACGAGGGGACGTCCCTGACCGATCGCGGGTCGAACTGGGGTTACGCGGACCTGCCGGACCGGATCTTCGTCTACATGAACCCGACGCTTGCGGAATGCGACACCAAGGAGGACGTCAGGGAAGAGGTGGCGGTCACCGTCATCCACGAGATTGCCCACCACTTCGGAATCGACGACGAGCGGCTCGACGAGTTGGGGTGGGGTTAGGGGGCGTTGCTACTGCGTGGCCCTACGGGAGCGTCAGGCCGGTGATCCGCTCGAGCTCGGCCACGAGCG
>CAZMCU010000047.1:0-8392 GCA_964564915.1 uncultured Demequinaceae bacterium
CCCCTCGTCCGCACGCTCGCCACCGCACGGGGCGTCGACCTCTCACTCGTCGTTGGCACAGGCATTGGGGGGCGCATCACGAAAGAGGACGTGCTCGCGGCACAACCGGCCGAGCCTTCGGCTCCCGCAGCCCCTGTGTCCTCGGCAACTCCTACGCCAGCGACGGGTGCCATCGCGTCGCCCTCCGTGGAGAGCCCCGCCGCCTCCCCGCTGAGGGGGACGACGGTCAAGATGACGCGACTCCGCACCATCATCGCCGATCGCATGATGGAGTCACTTCACGGCATGGCCCAACTGACCACCGTGGTCGAGGTGGACATGAGCGCGATCGGAGCCTTGCGTGCCAAGGCCAAAGACGCCTTCCAAGAGCGAGAAGGCGCCAAGCTCACGTTCCTGCCGTTCTTCACGACCGCCGTCGCCGAAGCCCTGCAAACGCACGTATCCCTCAACTCGTCGCTCGACGGCGACAACCTCGTCTACCACGACGCCGTCAACCTCGGCATCGCGGTCGACACGGAGAAGGGGCTCATCGTCCCCGCGATCAAGAACGCCGACTCCAAGTCACTTGCCGATCACGCTCGGGAGATTGCCGACCTCGGCGAGCGAGCCCGGAGCAATCGCCTCACCCCGGATGACCTCGCGGGCGGGACGTTCACCGTGACGAACACGGGCTCCGTCGGGGCGCTCTTCGACACCCCCATCGTTCCGGCGCCCCAGACCGGCATCCTCGGTACGGGGGTTATCGCCAAGAGACCCGTCGTTGTCGTGGAGGCGGACGGAAGCGAGGTCATCGACATCCGCCCGATGTGCTACCTCGCGCTCTCGTACGATCACAGGATCGTCGATGGCGCCGACGCTGCCCGCTTCCTTCAGGACGTCAAGGCTCGCCTCGAGACGGGCGCCTTCGAGGCTGCTGTGGGCCTCTAGGCGTGCACATCGTCGTCGCGGGATCCAGCGGCCTGATCGGCACGGCGCTCGTCGACCGACTCACGGACGAGGGGCATGAGGTCACGCGCCTCGTTCGGAGGGACCCAAAGGGTTCCCTCGAGTCCCGATGGGATCCCGCTTCCGGCGTCGTCGATCGCGACCTGATCACGTCCGCCGATGTCGTGGTCAACCTCGCGGGAGCCTCGATCGGCGATCACCGGTTGACCGCCCGATACGCAAAGGTCGTGCTCGAATCCCGGCTCACGACGACGCGATTGCTCGCCGACACCCTCGCGGAGACGGAAAAGGGCCACCTCATCCAGGCATCCGCGATGGGTTTCTACGGTCCCCGGGGGGACGAACCCATCACCGAGCGCTCCGCACCGGGGTGGGGGGTGCTGGCCGACATCACGGCGCGGTGGGAAATCGCCGCACTGTCAGCGGTCGAAGCGGGGACCCACGTTCAGTTCCTGCGGACCGGCCTCGTCCTCGCCCCTCACGGGGGGCTCGCGGGACGATTGCTCCCCCTGATCCGCACCGGGCTTCTCCGCAGGCTCGGCCCCGGCGACAACTGGCTCTCATGGATCAGCCTTCCCGACACGGTCCGAGCGATTACCTTCCTCGCGGGGCACGAATACGAGGGACCGGTCAACCTTGTCTCCCCCGCCCCAACGCGGAGCAGGGACCTCGTAGGAGCACTCAACACGGCGGCCGGCAAGCGCGGACTCTTCCCCGTTCCCGCCGCCGCCCTCCGGCTCGCGATTGGACCAGCGGCCGACGACCTTCTCGGCTCGCAATCGGGCGTTCCCGCGGTTCTGACACGCCTCGGCTTCACGTGGGAGTACCCCACGATCGATGAGGCGGCGGCTTGGGTGCTCGGTGGGACGGCTCCGCTCTAGTACTTTCGATTGAGGAAATCCTGCCATCGGTGGAAACATCGAGGACTGGATACGACGCCAAGCACCTCAGGAGGTTCGCCATGGCTACGAAACAGCAGGAACGGAAATCTATCGGGGTTCGTCGAGCCTCCTATGCAGGCACCATCGTGGTCAACGCGATCCTGATCTGGGTCTTCGGTCGCCTGCTCGTGTGGGGTTGGCCCGACTTCCTGACCGGAGAGTTCACCGAGGTCCTCCCGTGGATCCGGTTTTCCCTCACCATGGGTATCGTCGTGGCCGTCGCCCGCTTCGTGAAGGACCCCCGATGGTTCGTCTCGCTCACCGAATGCGTGAACGCGATCGTGACGCTCGTCGTCGCAGCCCGCATCCTCCGCGTCTTCCCCTTCGACTTCACCGGTAAGGCCTCGTTCTGGGAACCGGCTGCCCGCGTCGTGCTCATCCTGTCGATCGTCGGTGCGGCCATCGCGGTCGTGGTCAACCTGGTCTGGGCGATCATCTACGCCCTCCGGGAATCCCCTACCTCCCCCACGGAGGAATCCCCTTCTCCGGCGCTGTAACGACCCTCAGGGGAGTGCGCGGGCGGTTTCCACCCTCCAACCCAATTCCCGCGTCCAGACGATCTCCAGTTCCGCAGAGGCCCTCTCCTCCCCCACGGTGTCGTGGAGGGACCCCTCCCACGTCTCGTGCGTGGTCACAACGTACGCCACGCGCACGGTAGCGGCGTTTCGCTCCTCCTCCACCACGGTGGCATCGACGACCTCAACCCCGAGACCCTCGAAACGAATCTCCCCGGCTTCGAGACCCGCGGCGAGGGTTTCGTCCGCCAACCTCGCCTCGCTCCCCTCCACCG
Source organism: uncultured Demequinaceae bacterium (assembly GCA_964564915.1). GTDB lineage: Bacteria > Actinomycetota > Actinomycetes > Actinomycetales > Demequinaceae > JAFGBM01. Next base: position 2,677 of record CAZMCU010000047.1, read on the forward strand.
TCGTCGCGAGCAATCCCTCGGCGTCCCCCTCCGCGATCGCCTCGAATCGGGCCTGCGTAAGGGTCGACGCGGCGTCACCCGGCGATGTCGGGATCCCTTCTGCGGGGATCGGAAGGGTCGGAAAATCGGTGGAAGCGGGGGCGGCAACCCAGGCCCCGACGAGCGTCGTCACCCCCCAGACGACCCCCAGCCCCACCCCGACGAACCCCGCAACACGGGCGGAACGCGTGACGATTCGCCTCACCCTCCAGGGACGCCCTTCTCGGGTCTTGACGGTCGCCTCGTCGGGGCTCAGGGCCCTGGCCCGCACAGCGGCGGCGACCCCACGATCGGGAACCGAAACCGGTACCGGGGTTGCGCACCGACGCAGCGCGATGGCCACCTCGGCGGCGGGGGGTCGAGACGCCGGGGTGGGGGCGGTCAGCGGCGCGGTCCACGCATCGACGCGCTCACGGGCTTCGTCGGAAGCGAGCGACGACAGTAATCGACCGAGGGAGTACACATCGGAAGCCGCGGTGGTGGAGACCGGGCGCTCGGGGGCGGAGTACCCCGGCGTTCCGCTTTCCCGTCGCCCCGCTCCTCCGATGAGATCGACGAGCACCACCCTGGTGGGCGTCACGATGACGTTCGCTGGCGACAGGTCCCCGTGAACCAGTCCCGAGGCATGGAGGGCCGCGAGGGCCCCCGCGACATCGACCCCAACCGCGACGCACTCCCCCGCGCCCAACTTCCCGCGAAGCCTCACGAGAGACGAGAGATCGAAACCGGTCGCCCGTGACCCATGGGCTACGACGTTTCCGCCCGCCTCAAGCTCCACGCGTTCGGGAAGCCACAGCCCCGGATGGCCAATCACCCGGAGGGCGTCCAGCCGGGCCTGAGCCTCCTCGAACTCCGCCGAGCCGTAGCCGACCACACGGGCGACCTCATCGAGAGAGGTAGCAACCACGGGGTGACTCATGCGACCAGAAAAGCAGGAACCCCCGGTGCGTGGACGTTATCCACAGGCCGGGGGTTTCCTTGAGTCGCGGGTTAGGCCTCGATCTTCTTCTGCCATGGCCACCACGCCGCGCGATCGATGTCATAGATCACGCCGGGAATCAGAAGGGTCCGCACGACGAGGGTGTCGATCAGCACACCAGCAGCCACGATAAACGCCATCTGCACCAGGAAGAGCAACGGCAGCACCACCAGCGCACCGAACGTCGCGGCCAGGACGATTCCCGCAGAGGTGATCACTCCACCGGTCACCGCAAGCGAGCGCCGAATGCCTTCCCTCGTGCCTCGCTGGAGCGACTCCTCTCGAGCTCTCGACATGAGGAAGATCGAGTAGTCGACACCGAGCGCCACGAGGAACACGAACGCGAACAAAGGTACGGCGTTGTCGGAACCGGGGAAGTGGAAGACGTGATTGAACACGAGAGCCGAGACACCAAGCGTTGCGGCGAACGACAACACGTTGGCTCCCACGATGATGAGCGGCGCGACCAAGGCGCGCAACAACACGATGAGGACCAGCAGGATGACCCCCAAGACGAGCGGAATGATGACCCTCATGTCTCGTGACGTCGTCGTACTGGTGTCGAGGGCGATGGCGGCGTCGCCACCGACCAGCGCGGTCGGGTCGACCTCGTGAACGGCGGTGCGTACGGCGGCGACGATGTTCCTCGCCTCGTTGGAACTGGACGCCACGGTGGTGACGGCGTTGATAGCCACCCGGCCGTTGATCACGAGAGGGGAATCCGATGCCACCTGCGGGGGAGTTCCCGCGATGATCGACGGAGTCAACACGTAGGTCGACGCCACCCCTGCGACGCCCTGCGCGGCGGCCACGACGTCGGCCCCCTGGTCCGCACTCGCCTGGATCTCGATGGGCGAGGTGGTGCCGGCGGCGAAATGATCCGTCAGGACCGTCAGTCCCTCGATGGACTGAACGTTGCCCAGGATCTGGTCGCTATCGCCCACCCCGCTCGACTTGTAGGTGGGCAGGAACGATGCGAAGACCAGTAAGCCAACCAGCGCGACGGCCCAGGTGCGACGGGGGTGGTTCGCCACACCCCTCGAGATCTTGCCCCACACTCCCGCGTGCTCCTCGATGGCCCCCAGGGTGTCAACGTGCCCCACGTTCTCCGCGTGGAACAGCGGCTTCTTCGGCCAGAACGCCCACCGCGCATTCTTCCCCCCGATCAGAAGGATTGCGGGAAGGAAGGTCAGGGCCGACAAGTACGCCGCAAGGATGCCGGTAGCCGCGACCGGACCGAGAGCCTGGTTGGACTTGAGGTTGGAGACGAGCAGCATCAGCAGCGCGAGCATGACGGTGATCGCCGAGGCCGTGATGGGCGCGAAGGAGCGTCGCCACGCGCGGGTCATGGCGTCGTAGGGGCTCGCGTGACGACGCAACTCCTCTCGATACCGGGAGACGAGCAACAGCGAATAGTCGGTCGTCGCCCCCACGACCAGGATGAACATGATGCCCTGGCTTTGGCCGTTGAGTTGGATTGCCCCCGATTTCGCGAGGCCAAGGACGGCGAGCGTCGCCGTTCCGAGGCCGACCATCGCGGTCGTCAGCACGAAGAACGGGAGCACGGGGCTGCGATAGACGAGCAGCAGGATGATCAGGACGACGACGAAGGCAACGACGAGGAGCAGCCCATCGATGCCCCCGAACGCTCCGATGAGGTCGCCGAAGATCCCGATGCCACCGGTCAGGTAGAACGTCCCGGGAAGGTTCGCGGCATCCGCGGCGTCGCGGATCGAGCGGGAGATCAGCGAGGCCATGAAGTCGGAGCCCACGCTCGTGAGCGCGGTCTCGAAGTCGAACATCATGATCGCTTCGACCGCCGTACCGTCCATGCTGGGAACGATGATGGGTTGGCCGACGATGAGGTCACCGATCGTCGTCCCATCCGTCCCCACCGGTGCGCTCAGAGAATTCGTCACAAACGCCTGGAACGTCGCCACATCCTCGGGGCTGGAAACGCCATCGAGCACCAGGATGGCGGGAATCACCGTCGCGGGGTTGAACTCCGCGCGCTCGATGCTGGCCTCGGTCGACTCCGCTTTCTGGGGAAGGAACGCCGCGGTATCGAACTGTTGGTTCTCCGAGAGTTTCGGTATCGAGGAACCACCTAAGCCTCCGCCGATCCCCAGCCAGAGGGCGGCGAGCGTAATCACGATGAGAGGACGGAGCCAGGTTCTCGATGTCATGGACATATCCTTCCCTAACATGCGACCCCGCGCTGAACAATCCGGCGTTAACCTTGCCACACATGGACATCGTCAACCTTGACCCCGGTCGGCGCCTCGTGGACTATCACGAGGCGTGGGAGTTGCAGCGCCGCCTTCTCACCGAAGTAGCGGACGGTTCCCGTTCCGACACCCTCATCCTCGTCGAACACCCCTCGGTCTACACCGCGGGAAAGCGAACGGCGAGATGGGAACGACCGACGGATGGCACCCCGGTTGTCGATGTGGACCGAGGCGGAAGGATCACCTGGCACGGTCCCGGCCAACTCGTCGGATACCCGATCGTCCGCCTTCGCGAACCGCTCGACGTCATCCACTACGTTCGAGCCCTCGAAGACGCGATCATCGCGGTCTGCTCCGGGCTCGGTGTCACAACCACGAGAATCGCCGATCGTTCCGGTGTCTGGTGTCCCGCCGATGGCGATCGCCTTGCGCGAAAGGTTTGCGCGATCGGTGTGCGTGTCTCCCGGGGCGTCACGATGCACGGCTTCGCCCTCAACTGCAACCCCGACCTCGCCCCGTTCTCCCGTATCGTGCCCTGTGGACTGGACGACGCGGACGTCACCTCGCTTTCCGCGGAGCTAAGAAGGGACGTCCCAATCGAAGAGGTCCTTCCTGCCGTCGTCGCCGCGCTGGACGTGTCCCTCGCCGACGTACGCTGGAGTACCGCCCAGCAGAAGGAGACACCGTGACGATCGCGCCGGAGGGCCGCCGCATGCTCCGTGTCGAGGCGCGGAACGCCGAGACCCCCATTGAGCGAAAGCCCGAATGGATCCGTACGACCGCATCGATGGGCCCGGAGTACCGCGAGATCAAGAGCCTCGTTGGGGAGAGGGGCCTTCATACGGTGTGCGAAGAGGCCGGATGCCCCAACATCTTCGAGTGCTGGGAGGACCGGGAGGCTACGTTCCTCATCGGCGGGGATCACTGCACCCGGAGGTGCGACTTCTGCCAGATCGATACGGGTAAGCCCGAACCGCTCGACACGGACGAACCCCGGCGCGTCGCGGAATATGTCACCGAGATGGGCCTCAAATACGCGACGGTCACGGGTGTCTCGCGCGACGATCTTCCCGATGCCGGTGCTTGGCTCTATGCGGAAACCGTTCGCCAGATTCATGCTGCGAATCCCCACACCGGTGTCGAGGTGCTCATCCCCGATTTCAATGGCCGCCCGGAACACCTCACAGAGGTGTTCTCCTCCTTCCCCGAGGTGCTGTCTCACAACCTTGAGACCGTGCCGCGAATCTTCAAGAGCATTCGGCCCGGGTTCCGCTACGACCGTTCCCTTGCCGTTCTTGCGGCGGCCCGCGAAGCCGGACTCGTCACCAAGTCCAATCTCATTTTGGGGTTGGGAGAGACGACGGAGGAGACAATCGAGGCGCTTCACGACCTCCACGCGGCGGGTTGCGACCTCCTGACGATCACCCAGTACCTTCGTCCAAGCGAACGCCATCACCCCGTCGACCGCTGGGTTCGACCGCACGAGTTTGTCGATCTCGCACGCGAAGCCGAGGAGATCGGATTCCTCGGCGTCATGGCGGGGCCACTCGTTCGCTCAAGCTACCGGGCGGGGCGACTGTGGGGGCAAGCGATGGTGAGAAAAGGACGCCCCATCCCCGACGCGCTACGACACTTGGGCGAACCGATGACGGCACGCCAAGAGGCTTCCGCGCTCGTCTCCCGCGGCTTCGACGCCCGCGCTCGCTAGACTGTCCCCATCATGGCTACCGACATCAAACCCCCCAAGCCCAAATGGTGGAAGAACATCGTCGAGGTCTTGGGTTTCGTTCGAAAGAACGACCGACTGTTCTTGCCCGCTTTCATCGTCCTGTTTGTGCTCATTTCCGGGAGCGCAACCTTCTTCATGCTCAAGAACCCGCACCTCGCGACCTACATCTACGCAAGCGTGCTCGCGATCCTGCTGCTCATTCTGGGGACGTTCCTTCTGCTCATCGCCCGGGTCGACCGCGCGCAACTTAACATCTTCGCCGGCAAACTCGGTGGGTCCCTCGCCGCGGCTCAGACCATCCGCCGCGGATGGAAGTTCAACGACGATCCAGCCGAGGTGGACCCCCGGGGCAAAGCCGCGGTGTTCCAGGGAGTCGGGAAGGGTGGGATCGTCCTCATCGGTGAGGGAGGTGCGGGGGCTCACAAGGCCATGTACACCGCCAGAGCTCGACTCAACCGCATCGTGCCCGGGATACCCGTGCACGAGTTCTTCGTTGGCAACGGCCATGGGGAACTTCAACTCCGCGGACTCGTCAAGGCGATCAAGCACCTCAAGCGGACGCTCAACAAACGTCAGCGCGCCGCCGTCGAAGCCCGCCTCCGTGCCCTCGGTGGCACCCGTATCCCGGTTCCGAAGGGAATCGACCCCATGCGCGCAAGGCCCGATCGGAAGGCGTTACGCGGGAAGTAACCCGCGCAACGCCTCACAGACTGCGCTGAATTAACCCCCGTACGCGGGAAG
>CAZMCU010000047.1:8492-10009 GCA_964564915.1 uncultured Demequinaceae bacterium
AACCTCCTCGCGCACCACTATTCTCGTAACAGGCTCGAAACATCCCTCACACCTCGGGGAAACCGTGGTCCCCTAGTCTGGGTACCGCCGAGACCTGGCAACCGCTACTTCAAGGAGCTAACGATGTTTAAAGACGCCGCAGAGGCGATCGCCTTCGTCACAAAGGAGAACGTTAGGTTCATCGACGTCCGCTTCTGTGACCTCCCAGGCACCATGCAGCACTTCACCATTCCCGCGTCGTTGTTTACCGACGACCTGTTCGCCAATGGACTGGCGTTCGACGGTTCGTCGATCCGCGGATTCCAGGCCATCAATGAGTCCGACATGAATCTCATGCCTGACATCGCGACTGCGTACATCGACCCGTTCAGGACCCTGAAGACGCTCGTCGTGAACTTTTCCGTCGTCGACCCCTTCACGGGCGAGGCCTACTCGCGCGACCCGCGCAACATTGCCAACAAGGCTGTCGAGTACCTGAAGTCGACCGGCATCGGCGACACCGCGTACTTTGGTCCGGAGGCGGAGTTCTTCATCTTCGACTCCGTTCGCTTCGCTACGAACGCGCACGAAGGCTACTACCACATCGACTCCAACGAGGGCTGGTGGAACAGCGGCCAAGAGTACGGCGAAGATGGCCCCAACCGTGGCTACAAGACGCGGCACAAGGGCGGCTATTTCCCCGTTTCGCCGGGCGACCAGATGGCCGACATCCGCGATGAGATGGTCTCGACCCTCCAGTCCGTCGGCCTCAGCATCGAGAAGGCACACCACGAGGTCGGTACGGGCGGTCAGCAGGAGATCAACTACAAGTTCAACTCCTTGCTCCACGCCGGAGATGACCTGATGAAGTTCAAGTACGTCGTCAAGAACGTCGCATGGAAGAACGGCAAGACGGTGACGTTCATGCCTAAGCCGCTCTTCGGAGACAACGGCTCGGGCATGCACTGCCACCAGTCCGTGTGGAAGGACGGCAAGCCGCTGATGTTCGACGAAAAGGGCTACGGAGGACTGTCCGACCTGGCCCGCTGGTACATCGGAGGACTGCTGAAGCACGCACCGTCACTCCTGGCGTTCACGAACCCGACGCTGAACTCGTACCACCGCCTCGTCCCTGGCTTCGAGGCTCCGGTCAACCTCGTGTACTCCGCGCGTAACCGCTCGGCGTGCATCCGCATCCCGATCACGGGTTCGAACCCCAAGGCCAAGCGCCTGGAGTTCCGTGTCCCCGACCCGTCGTCGAACCCGTACCTCGCGTTCTCGGCGATGCTCATGGCCGGTATCGATGGCATCAAGAACAAGATCGAACCGCCAGCGCCCATCGACAAGGACCTCTACGAACTCCCGCCGGAGGAGCATGCCAAGATCCAGCAGGTTCCTGGCTCGCTTGCCGAGGTTCTCGACAACCTTGAGCGTGACCACGCCTTCCTCTCCGAGGGCGGCGTCTTCACGGACGATCTGATCGAAGAGTGGATCGACTTCAAGCGGACCAAGGAGATTGACCCCATCCGCTTCCGTCC
>CAZMCU010000048.1:0-7159 GCA_964564915.1 uncultured Demequinaceae bacterium
TCTACTCGCCGCCTCATCACCCCGTGGGGACCATTCACAAGACGAAGGCGGACGCAGAAGCCGCGGAGGCCGCGGAGCACCACTAACGCGAACGCGCGGTGCGGATGTGAAGGGTCTCCCGGTTAGTTCGTCGTAGTCGGCCAGAAATTCACCAAGGCGAACGCGCAAGCCGTGAAGTCGTATCCAGTATTGGCCCCTGCTGCGGAGTACTCGACCGTTTGTCCCGGACCCACACCCTCGAGGAGGGCAAATCCGGTATCGACAAGGGCGTCCCCTTGGAAAAAGACCGCCGTGATATTGATGTCGATTGAGCGGTCCGCAGGATTGGTGACGTGCCCAAAGATCCGAGCGGAACTGTTCCAGCCCCATTGTTCGCAGCCAGCGTCGCTCAAGGAGTTAAGTATCCCGCTGTCGATGTCGACGTAGTTCGTTACAAACCAGTACCCCGTTGGACACTGTTCCCGCATCCTTTCCAGCACCTCATCCTCGACCGTGCTTTCGAAGCTGAAAGGATCCTCCGGAATGACGGTCGTGATCGTCGCGCACGTATCATTTACCTCGCCCACGAGCCATGCCTCGTGCGCGGCCGCTTCCGCCGCGAGACGCTCTTGCTCGGCAGTGGCTTGTGCGTTCGCGTCGATCTGCGCGGCGACGTCCACCCGCAGCGAGTCCGCGCGGGTGCTCAGGTTCGCGGTCTGGAGTGTCAACAACACAATGCCAATGAGGGCGAGCCCGATCACCAGGCCGGGTAGGAATGGGGCGGACCGAACAAGTTTGAGAACGGAACCACCGGTTGGATTGGACTCCTCCTCCGCCTTCTTCGCTGGCGCCTTTTCGCTTGAGTCCGTGGCCTTCACCCTGCACCCCCCGTAGCGATTTCGGACGCGGCAGCCCTCGCGTCGGAAAGCTGCTGCTCAAGATCGGTCACGTCGCCTTGGGCCTGAATGTAGCGGAACGATGCTCCCGCAAGGCCGACGACCATGACCCCCGCAACAATCCAGAGCCACATCCTCATTCTGCTGCTCGCGGGTTGGCCCGGCTCTTGGACATATTCCGGTTCGATTTTCGCCATTGGAGACCTTCCTACTCACCAAAAACATAAGCCCCTCCTCGGGGCTCTTGCTCGGCAATTTAGCGCATTTCCCTACTGAATATCTAGCAGAAATGGGGGCAGACATGCTCGGCCGGGAGGCCCGGATGGGCTTGTGATTACCTCTTTCCGATCATCGGCGGTGGCGTCGATGTCGTCGTCATGAGCCAATGGCCGATCCCCGCAGGAATCGTGAGCGAGACGAGGACGAACTTCGCGAGGAAGAGTCCGACGAGGAACGCTGGGGCGTCGATGGGTGCTCCCACAAGGATCGCAAGGGACGTTACTAGTAGCCCTCCCGCAACGAGTGCGGTGGCCCAGAAGAGCGGCCGCCAAACTCGGCCAAGCGCGCGCACGAAGATGCGTAAGCGCGCGTTCCTCTTCGTGTCGCCGGGATGGGAAAGGAGTAGGGCCGAGACTCCCCCAAGCGCGCCGATCACCGGAGGCGCGATACCTCCTCCCACGAGCAGAAGTGCCACTGCCACGAGGACTTGGCCGATGCCACGCCTCCGTGGGGGGAGAGGGGTGAGGGACCACGTGACGAGGACCGCCGCGAGAACAACAACGACGAGGCCGGTAGCGAAGAGGTGAGGAATCAGGGTCAACGCGGGTTCACCTTGCATCTGTTTCGCGATGGGGCCATCGATCCAGGAATCGAAGAGAAAGCCAGACGGCCGAACGGCACCCTGCCGCATTTCCCCGACGCCGTGGATGGAGCTCTCGATTCCCGCAATGACGCCAAGGAAGGGCGCTAACGCGCGGGGCGTAATCGTCATCTCAAACCTCCTTACTGTGAGACATCCCGGCGGGTGAAGGTCGCGACCGCCTCGACGTGGTGGGTCATCGGGAAGAGGTCCCACGCGGTCACGTCGCCGAGGTCGTAGCCCAGTTCGCGCAACGTCGCAACATCGCGGGCGAGGGCGACGGGGTCGCACGCGACGTACACGACCGTCGCGGGGGCGAGGGCGGCGATGGCCTCGAGCGTCGCGTGACCCGCACCGGATCGAGGGGGATCGAGGACGACCGCCCCGAAGGAACCGATCGCCGTGCGGAGGGTCTCGCGCACGTCGCCATGGACGACGGTCGCCGTGGGGTTCTCGTGGAGGTTGCGTCGCGCGTCGCGAACGGCGACGTCGTCGGACTCGACGGATACGACCTCGCGCCCACTCGTCGCCAACGGGACCGTGAAGAGGCCCGAGCCGGAGTAGAGGTCGAGGACTCGTGCGGCGTCACCGACGCGGCTCAGCACCTCTCCGACGAGCACGGCGGGCGCCTCGCGGTGCACCTGCCAGAACCCCGCGGCGGCCACGCGATACCGGTACTCCGTCACCCCCGCGGGGCCGTCCACCGCGACGACCTCCCGCACGTGGCTGGGGGCGTTGGGCCGCCGATCGGGCCCACTCCCCCGCCGGGGCACGCCATCGACAAGGATCCTCACCCCCTCCTCCCCGGAGGCGTCGACGACCAAGATCTCCCGCCCTTCCGGGACGGTTGCGCCCAGGAGAGCCTCCTCGGCCGCCTCCGTCGCCAGCGGCATCGATGTCAGCGGCCGAAGATCGTGGCTCCGGAACACTCGCATCGACGCACGACCATCCGGACCTCCAACGGCCCCCACCCGCGTCCGATAGCGCAGTCCCCCACGCTCGTCGTCACCGGGAGCGGCACGGACCTCGCCGGGAAAGAACTCCCACCCGTGGGTCGGCCCAGCAAATCGCCCGAACGCCTCCCGCAGCACGGCGAGCTTCCATTCGCGCTGGGCCGGGAGCGCGACGTGGGCCAACTCTCCGCCGCCCACACCACCGCCACCATCCGCGCCTGGCCCGGCGTCGGGCCACGCGGACGGTACTCGGTCGGGTGACGCCTCGAGAACCGCAACGGCGTCGGCCCGCCAGAACCGATCCCCCGGTCGCCCCTCGGTGACCACGGCCTCCACCACCTCGCCCGGCAGGGTGTGGCGGACGAACACGACGCGACCGTCGTGCCGCGCGACGCAATGCCCCCCGTGGGCGACGGCACCGATGGTCAGTCGGAGGCGCTCCATCACGCTTCCTTGTCGGCGCCCGGGAGTTCCTCGTTGCGGACCACAAGCCAGATCCACCAGGCGACCAACACGAACAGCGGGACTCCCATCGCGAGCTTGGCGACGCCGAGGGCGGCAACCTCGTGCGCCCAGTACAGCGGCAGTTGGACCACGAGCTTCGCCGCGAAGAGCCCCGCCATGATCGCCGTCGCCCACCCGAAGCGTCGACGTAAGCGCGAGTCCTGCCTCCACTCCATGGGTGCCCCGCGCACGATCGCGACGACAACGCCGACGATGGGCCAGCCGACAAGAATCGAGAGGGCGAGCCCCGCGAACGTCGCGCCGTTGATCCAGAATCCGGGAACGAAGTACTCGCCGGGATCGGCGAATCGCCACGCCCAGAGCGCGCCAAGGGCCACCCCGAACACGCCACCGAAGGCGTGGATGACGCGCTCGCGCACGATGAGCCTCGCGATCACCATGAGGATCACGGTCGCGAGAGCCGCGATGGTCGGGATGCGGTAGCCGCCCCAGATGAGGTACGCGGTGACAAACACGATGCCGGGCGCGCTCGACTCGATCATCCCCCGGACGCCCCCGACCGACTCCTTCGCGGAGAACTCGGCTCCCGCGACCGCACGCCAGCCGGACTCCGTCACTCGCTGGCCTTTCCGGTCGATCCGAATCCACCCTCGCCGCGATGCGACCCCGGTAGGTGGTCCACGGCGACGAACTCCGCCCGTTCCACCTGCTGGATCACCAGTTGCGCGATGCGGTCGCCCTTGCTCAAGCGAATCTCGTGGTCGGGATCGGTGTTGAGCAGGGTCACGGAAATCTCTCCCCGGTAGCCGGCGTCGACCGTCCCGGGGGCATTGACGATGGTGAGACCGGATTTCGACGCGAGACCAGAACGCGGGTGGACCAGGGCGACGTATCCGGCGGGAAGGGCGATCGTGAGCCCCGTGGGAACGGTTGCCCGCTCCCCCGGCGCGAGGACAACGTCAACGCGCGTCGTGATGTCGGCTCCGGCGTCGCCCGCGTGGGCATAGGACGGGAGGGGGACGTCCGGCTCCGTTGTCGAGACGAGGACGTCGACGCTAGACATGATGGGTTCGCGCGGCCTAGCCCGCGCACTCCGCGCAAATCGGCTGGTTCTTCTTCCACGCGGCCAGTTGGCTGCGGTGGTGAACGAGGAAACACACCGAGCACGTGAACTCGTCCTGTTGCGCGGGAAGCACGCGCACGGAGAGTTCTTCGCCGGAGAGGTCGGCGCCGGGCAACTCGAATCCCTCTGCCGCTTCCGCCTCGTCCTCGTCCACCACACCCGAGGACTTATCGGCACGGCGGGCTTTGAGCTCCTCGATGGAATCGGCGGCAATCTCGTCGTCGGTCTTCCGGGGGGCGTCGTAGTCCGTTGCCATGGGGCGCGTTCCTCCTTGCTGGGGGCTCCTGGGAGGAAGCCCACGGTATCAATGCCCCGCGGGTCCGATTTGTTCCCGGTGGCGCAGGCATTGTGCCCCAAAACTAGCGAAAATCAAACTCAAAGTCATCGAACAACCCGCAAACGGTCAGGGTGTGTCCCATAAATGGGCGGCCCCCGCTGCCGCCAGCGCATCGTGAAGGGCCTCAAACGTCCCCGGGGGAGCGGCCAGGGTGAGGGTGGAATTGGGCGGCGTACCGTCCAACCCCTCGACGCGGATGCCCGCTTCCGTGGCGATAAGCGTCGCGGCGGGGAAGTCCCATGGGCTGAGGCCGTGTTCGTAGTACGCGTCGAGGAGCCCGGCGGCGACGTAGCAGATGTCGATCGCGCAACTGCCGAGGCGCCGGATGTCCCGCACCTGGGGCAGCATCGTGGCAACGAGCGCACCCTGGAGCGCGCGACGCTCCGCGATGTACTGGAATCCCGTGCCGAGCAGCGCTGCCGCGAGCGTCGGACCGGTGCGACGCCTCAGCCGCTCCGATCCCTTCCACGACCCCACTCCCCTCGCGGCGGACCACAGGGTCCCGGTGCCGCCCTCGAAGACCGCTCCCGCCTCGATGCGCCACTCCGTTGGCGTCGGCGTGCCGGTCACGGCGGCGACGGATACGCAGTACGCCGGCAGCCCGTAGAGGTAGTTGACGGTCCCGTCGATGGGGTCGAGCACCCAGGTGATGCCGGAGGTTCCCTTGTGGTCCTCCCCTTCCTCCCCGAGGATCCCGTCGCGGGGGCGCAGGTCGGCGAGGCGTTGTCGGAGGTGTCGCTCGGCGTCGAGATCCACTTGGGTGACGATGTCGGCCGGGCTCGTCTTGGTGCTGGAGACTCCGACGAATCCCTTGCGCGCCGAGACGATCAACTCCCCCGTTTCCGTTGCCAAGTCGCGGGCGATGTCCATCAGTTCCGCGGGGCTGGGAGTGGCATTGGCATGGGAAGGGGAGACGGTCATGGGTCCATCGTGCCGTACGGCGCGGGCTTCCGTGTACGGCTTCGGTGCCGCGCCCTCAGTCCTCCCCAGCGCCCATGGCGTGCCTCCCTGGTCTAGGCGCTTTCGCGTGGGACCCTGTCGTCATGACGCACGTGCGACTCGTGGGCCCCGACGGTGACGGGAGCAATCTCCTGGTCGCGACGCCGGAAGGCGAGCAGTTTTCGCTGCCCGTGACCGAGGAGTTGCGGGCTCTCGTCACCCACGCGATCGGGGCGGACGGCACCCCCGTGCCCACCCTTCCGCCTCGCGAGGTGCAGCGTCGATTGCGCGCCGGATTCACGTCGGAGGATCTGTCCCGGCTCTCCGGGGTGCCGGTCGAGAGCATCCGCAGGTACGAGGACCCGATCCTCGCGGAGCGTGCCTACATCGCCGAACTGGCCCGCTCCACGCGGGTGGGCCGCAACCCTTCCGCACCCATCCTCGGTGAGCTGGTCATGGACCGCCTTGCGAGCAAGGGCGTGCGTGGTGCCGCGATTTCATGGGACGCGTGGCGCGTCGCCGGTAGCCCGTGGCGCGTCTCCGTCGCGTGGGACGCGGGGCAGGGCGTCGTGCGCGCGATGTGGACCTTCGACCACCTTGCCCGGACGGTGGTCGCGGAGGACGAGGACGCGCGCTGGCTCACCGAGGTGGACCTCCTCGACGTGCCCTCGCCCCGGCGCCACTTGAGTCCCGTCCGCCACCCCAATGCCCAGGACGACGTGCCCGTTGACGGCCATTCGGACGCCCCTCAAGCGGCGGGTCCCAAAACCCAACTCCTCGCCGAACTCCAGGCGAAGCGCGGCGTGCGGGAGCCGATCGTCGACGACGAGGTGGGCGAGGAGGAGTTCGAGGGTTTCGGGCCGCTGCACTTGCGGGAGGCCGAGGTGGGATTCGCGTCCGGTGGCTCGTCCCCCACCCGCGGAAGCCCTGCACGACGACACCCGAGGGGTGGGCGCGTCCAGGTTCCCCGCTGGGACGAGATCGTCTTTGGCGCCACCACGGACGAGTCCTAGGGTTTCCGACGACAACAGCCCCACCGTTGGGCGAGGCCGTTGTCGAGGACGTGCGACGTCCTGAGACTATGCCGTGTCGGCCTTGGCTGGCTTGACAGGCTTGGATGCCTCGGCGGGCTTGTCCTTGTGGGTCGGGATGGTCGAGAACAGTGCGAGGACCACACCGGCAAGCAAGACGATGATCTTGACAGTGAACTTGAACTCCTCGGCGCGAACCAGGTCCACCACTTCGACGAGGAATAGTCCGGTAGCGGCGCCTGCGGAATAAGCGGCCAGAGTCGTCATGCCCACAAGCGTGAACAGAATCACCGCGATACCTGTCACGAAGAGGACAAGCGGCAGGGTGTTGCCGAGGGCTTCGCCGTCGAATTTGACACCCGTCCCCGTGAGGAAGGCCGCAACAACGATCAGCCCACCCCCAATGATTCCAAATGCTGCGAGTTTGCTCATAGAACACTCCTTTGTGTTGTGTGCCGTCACGTGTAACGCGAACGGCACGCACACGAGCCTACTCTCGGGCTTCCTGACCGCTCTTGGCGTCCAACGTCACCACGCGCGCCCCGAATCGCTCCGCTTCGGTCGCACTGTGCGTGAC
>CAZMCU010000048.1:7259-9701 GCA_964564915.1 uncultured Demequinaceae bacterium
CCAACGTCACCACGCGCGCCCCGAATCGCTCCGCTTCGGTCGCACTGTGCGTGACGAGCAGGGCGGTGCGGCCACGGAGGCGGTCGCGGACGTAGTCCTCGAGGGCGGCCTTCGATCCCCGATCGATCCCCGTGAACGGCTCGTCGAGCACCACGAGGTCGGCATCGCCCGCGAGTGCCCTGACGATCGCGACCCGTCGACGCTGCCCACCGGATAGGGTCCGAACCGGGCGGTCGAGCGCCTCGTCCGCCAGGCCCGCGCGCCGGAGGTGGTGGTCCGCGTGAGCCCGGTCGTCGTGATCGAGGACGAGGCGAACGTTGTTCATGGCGCTGAGGTGGTCGCAGAGACGGTTCTCTTGGAACACCGCGGCGAGCCGTCGTCCGTCGATGCCAACGACCGTCCCGTCGTCCGGAGCGTCGATTCCGAGGACGAGGCGGGCGATCGTCGTCTTGCCCGACCCGTTGGGGCCCATGATCGCGGTGACGCGGCCCTCGTCGAGCTTGAGGTCGAAGCGATCGAGGACCACGGTGTCGTCGTAGCGGCGCGTCACCTTGCGTAGTTCAACCCGGCGCGCCTCGACGGCAGGCCGCCCCTCCCCTGCCGCGCGGGTCACGAGGCACCGCCGGGGAGTTGCTTGACGAGCCGCAGCACGATCGCCTCGCACGCCATGCTCAACGCGACGATGACGATGGTCCAGGCGAAGAGGCTCGCGGAGTCGAGGAAGATCTTCGCCTCGTAGAGCCGCTCGCCGATGCTTCCGTCGATCACGCCGATCACCTCGGCAGCTACACCGCTCTTCCACGCGAGGCCCACCCCGATCCGACACGCGGCCGCGAAGTAGGGCCGCACGGCGGGAATATCGATCGCAAGGATTCGGCGCCGCCTCGGGATCCGAAACACCGAGGCGAATTCGAGCATCTTCCGGTCCCGTTGGTGGATGCCCTCGGAAACGTTCCCGTACACGACGGGGAGCACGATGAGGAAGGCCGTGATGGTCGCGAGCTTGCCGCTGTCGGCCCACAGCAGGACCAGGATGATGAAGCTCGCCACCGGCACGCTGCGGATCGCGGAGATGAGCGGCGACAGGAGGACGTCGACGACGCGAAGGGTCGCCGCGAGGGCGGCGAGGAGCGAACCGACGACGGCGGCCAGCGCGAATCCCAGGGTGATACGCCCCAGGGAGAGCCCGACCGTCGTCCAAAAATCCCACGTGGGGGCGAGTTCGCCCAGCCGCTTGATCACCGCCAACGGCGACGCGAGGATGAAGTCCCGGCCGACCATCCACGCGACGATCTGCCAGACGGCAACCCAGAACGCCGCGACGAGCGTCATGCGGATCGCTCGTCGCGTGGTGGTGCTGGGGGCCTTCTTAGCCGCCGTAGTAGAAGTCATCGCCGGGGAGGGTTCCTCCAACCGAGTTCGGGTCCGCGTTGAACAGTACCGTGAGGTACCCGTTCAGCATGGTACGCATCTCCTCGCCCGCGATGAAGGTGATGTAGCACGCGGGGATGGCGGTTTCGGCGATCTCGACGGTGGGGACGATGCCGGCGTCGACGATGAGGGGCGCGGCCTCGTCGGGGTGCTCGTTGGTGAATGCTGCCGACGCCTCGTAGTCCCGCATGAAGGTTGCGACGGCGTCGGGGTGTTCGTCGGCGAAGGCCTTCCGCACCACGATGACGCCCGTCACCAGTTGCGAGTCGGTCGACACCGCCGCCCACTCCTGGGTGAAGTCGAGTGCGGTGCGGGTGTCGGGGTTTTGGGCCTCGACGATGGTGACGAACGGCTGGGGCAGCACGCCGATGGTCCCAGGTTCGGACGCGAGCCTGGCCGCGACCTCGGCGTGTTCGCTCAGGTAGTCGACGGTGACGTCGACCCCGGGCTCGAGTCCGTTCTGGGTGAGCAGGTAGTTGAGGGTGTACTCGGGCGACGCACCCTTGCCCGCGCTGTAGACCGTGCGACCCCTGAGGTCGGCGATGCTGTGGATCGTGTCGCCGGATTCGACGACGTAGATGACGCCCAGCGTGCTGATGGCGAGCACCTGGATGGCCGCGTCGGTGCCGACGGTCCGGTTGTAGAGGACGGCGGCGAGGTTGGACGGGACGAGCGCGATGTCGACGCTGCCTTGGGCGATCTCGGGAACGATCGCGTCCGGGCTGCCCTCCACCGTCACCTGGTAGTCCTCGGCAGCTGTACCGGCGGACGCCTCGTCCATCAGGTGGACGAGTCCCATGGTCGTCGGACCCTTGAGCGAGGCGATGTGGATCGTGATCGGGTCGGCCGAGACGGTCGGGGTCGCCGACGCCGTCGGTTCGGCCGGGCTTGTGGTGCAGCCTCCGAGCACAGCCGCCAGTAGTGCGACGCCGACGATGGTGGTGGTGCGCTTCATGGGGAACCTTCCGTTTGTTAGCCTGCCCTTACCTCGACGGTAGGTGACCCCGGGAG
>CAZMCU010000049.1:0-9655 GCA_964564915.1 uncultured Demequinaceae bacterium
CGTAAGGCAGCGCGCAAGGTTGCGGGAGACTTCGTGGAGGATGTGCGGGTCTTCGACGTCTACCGGGGCGAGCCGGTCGACCCGGGCAAGAAGTCGATCGCTCTGACGGTGACGTTGCGTGCCCCCGACCACACCCTGACGGCCGAGGAGATCCTCGCGGTGCACAACGCGGTTATCGCGGCGGCAAGAAAGACCCGCGACGCCCAACTGCGCTAGGGCCTGCGGTGAGAAGGCACCCAGCTGACGTCGGTTCCTCCGCTATAACCCCGAGCAGAGGTGGCCCCATTGGCCCCCAATCGCGTGCGCGTTTCCCCACTCGATCATGGTGACGACCGCTGATCCGCTGGCGATGGAGAAGACGATTTTGGCATCGCTCTCGGGATCGTCGACGGTGATGAGGGTCATGTCGCCCGCGGCTTCGTCTGCCCACGCGGAGACGACCGCCGTCGGATAGGCCGCGACGACCTGGGCCTGCGTGCTTCCGAGGCCAACTCCCTCGGCCGTACGCGGGAAGCTCGCGCCGTCGGGTGCGGAGGACTTGTCCGCGATGAACATCGTGATAGGACCGCTCGGGTTCGAGGGGTCCGAGAAGGCCCAGGTGTAGGAGAGGTCAGTTGCCCACACCGTCGCGAACCACGGGCACTCCGGGAGGCCGGCAACGGGCATGTGAAGTTGAGAACTGATCTGATCGAATGTGGATCCCAGCTGGGCTTCCTCGAAGAAGGTGAAGCCGAAGTCGGGTCGGACCGGCGCGGTTGTTGGACTAGGGCTCGCGGTGACGGTAACGGTGACGGTCGGGACCGCGCTTGGCGAACCTGAGGGTGAGCCGGTGCCGGGATCGCACGCGGCGAGCGTCAGGGCCGTAACGACGATGCCGAGGCTGAGGCCGAACCTGCGGGACGAATTCATGTTTCCTCCTAAGGGGTGCTGACTCTGCGATATGGTAAGGCTAACCTTACTTTGCGAGGGGCGCCATCGCTAGCCTTGAGCCTGGAGGCGACGGTGTCGGCAGGTTGGTCGGGGGCTCGGGCACGATGCCGCGCTGAGAGCCGTGATAGCGGTCGAGATGGAGTCTGAGGCCGGATCGTAGCCAATATCGGATGCCCTTAATCGCGGTGCCACCGGGTTGTCAAGGCGCCCACAAATGGGTTGTCGCCAATATTGGGTTCGTGAGAGGCTTCGGTCAAACGCAACGGGCACAACGAAGTGCGGGTCGCGATATCGACTACCTGAGGGTGACCAGAGAGGATGATCACGGTGAAATTCGAGATGCCGGACATGGGCGACCTCGTGTCGCAGATGAATGAGGCGATGGAGGCTTTCGGCGAACAGCACGAGGAGAATGTCGCCTCGCTCGCGGGGGATCCCGACTGGACGGTTAATGCCGATATCCAGGTGGGGAAGGTGCTGCACGCGATCGTGACCGCGGAGTTCGATCTCGCCAAGATCGTTCAGGCACAGAAGAGCACTCAGGGCGGGGATTTCGCGGAAGCCGTCAAGGGGGCGGCTGGGGACGTCGACGACGCGACGATGGCCCAGATCATGGAGCAGCTCGGCCAGGGGCGGAGCATCGCGGTCGTGAAAAAGATCGATGTCAAGGAGTGCTCGATCGCCGGTGCGCCCGGGGATGCCGCGTCAAAGGTCAAGCTCTCGCCCGAGGCGAACATCCCTCTCGCGGTCAAGGACGGGAAGCTAGCCCTCGAGTTCGCCCCCATGTTGACCATCAAGAATGACTGGGAGAACGCCGACATCCCGACCTTCGAGCCGATGGCCGACGAGATTGCGGTTCCCCTGAAGTCGTTCGACGCGGAGAAGGCCTTCTCGAAGAAGTGTTCCGTCTCCGGTCAGGACCCAGCTGTGATCGTGGAATTGAGTTTCTCGAAAAGGTAGGGATGAGCCCCAGTCG
Organism: uncultured Demequinaceae bacterium; assembly: GCA_964564915.1. GTDB lineage: Bacteria > Actinomycetota > Actinomycetes > Actinomycetales > Demequinaceae > JAFGBM01. The sequence continues at coordinate 1,907 of CAZMCU010000049.1, forward strand.
AACACATGTTCGAGTAGACTGGGGATATGCGGTGGGCGACGCAGGAGATCACTCGCGAGGCGACGGGCACGTTGCCGGGGCTAGCGAGGGTCTCGAACCTCATCCGCTCCGTCCACACCCCCGAATTCGAGGGCATCACCTTTCACGAGGTTCTCGCCAAGAGCGCGCTCAATCGTGTCTCCGACGCGAGCGCAATGCCATTCGACTGGACCATCAACCCGTTCCGTGGCTGTAGCCATGCGTGCGCGTATTGCTTCGCGCGGCCCAGCCACACGTACCTTGGCCTCGATTCCGGCCGCGACTTCGAGTCCCAGATCGTCGTCAAGGTCAACATTGCCGACGTCCTCACGGCAGAACTCGCCCGCCCCAGCTGGCGCCGCGAGCCCGTAGCGATCGGCGCCAACACCGACGCTTACCAGCGCGCGGAGGGCAAGTACCGCCTTATGCCCGGAATCATCACGGCTCTCGCGCGGTCGGGCACTCCGTTCGGGATCCTCACCAAGGGGAGCGTGCTCCGTCGGGACCTTCCCCTCCTCGCTGAGGTGGCCCGCGACGTCGCCGTCGGCGTCTCCCTCTCGATTGCGATGTTCGACGACGCCCTCCAGCGATCCGTCGAGCCGGGCACCCCGACGACGGCCGCGCGACTGTCCACGGTCACAGCCGCGCGGGAGGCCGGACTCGAGCCCTCCGTTTACATGGCGCCGATCCTGCCCTTCCTCACCGACTCTGAGGCCCAACTCGATGACGCCCTCCGCCGGATCGCCGAGGCGGGTGCCGTCTCAGCGTCGTACGAGGTGCTCCACCTCCGTCCGGGCGTGAAGGAGTCGTACGCGGCGTTCCTGACGCGGTTCCGCCCCGACCTCATCCCGCGCTACCGCACCCTTTATGGGAGTGGTAGTAACGCGCCCCGCGGGTATCGGGCCGAACTCGCCGAACGCATTCAGCCACTCCTCCGCGCACACGGGCTCGAGCGGGGGGATTCCGGGGTTAAGGAAAGGTGCGGTGCGGAGGTCTCGGTGGCTAGCACGTCCACCGAATCGGTGGCTACCCTCTTCTAGCGTGAGCATCGTGCTCCCATCGCTCGGACGACGATCCGGAGGAGCTTCGTCCGGTGGGGTTCCGAGGGGCCTTGCGGATCATCTGCGAAAGGTCTCGCCAGCCGGTAGGGTGACACGCAACGGGGCGCTCGCCGTGGGCGCCCTATCGCGTGTGCCGACATCATCGACAGGAAGCTAGGGGAGCACTCATGGGAAAGACAACCCAATCGAAGGGTGCCGCACGCTCGTGGCACGGGACCGGTCGTCGAAACCTTCAGATCGGCGGTGCTGTGGTGGCTACCATCGCGGGAGGGATCGCGCTTGCGGGTTGCACATCCGACGACGGATCAGTGGTGCCGGCACCGCAGGAGCCAACGAACATCGCGGGGACGGCGGTCGATGTTGTCGACGGAGTCGTGGTGTCCACGTGCTTCACCTTCGACATGCCCACGCTCATGGAGTACGAGATGTACCCCGATTCCGCCGGGTGCTACGTGGCAATCCGCTTGGCCGGTGGGGACTTTCTGACCGAAATCGACATCTTGCCGCAGAAGGGGGACAACAGCATCGACTACTTCTTCGACGGCATTCGGGGATACGCAACCGAGGACGACGGGGCTCTACCGGCACCGGAGACGATTACCGTGTCGGGCGTTCCCGCGGGTCGGGCATACGCGTTCAATTCGTACGGGCTGATGCTCGCGTTCTACTTCATTCCCGAGAACACGGGCGCTTTCGAAAACGATGGCGTTCCGATCACGTCGTTCCTCATCTCCGGTCCGGCCGGTGGGGAGGACTTCCAGAGGGTGCTCGACGATCTCGTCGAGAGCTTCCAGATCCTCAACTAGGGCGGTCCTGGGGACTACCGTAGGGGGAGGGACCGATCGGGAAGGAAGGCTCACCATGGATAGGCTCGCTGCACTCTCTGAAGCAGGGGTGTCGATCTGGCTCGATGACCTGAGCCGCAGTCGGTTGACCTCCGGCTCCCTCGCCCATGATGTCGCCACCCGACACATCGTCGGTGTGACCACCAACCCGTCGATTTTCGCCAAGTCCGTCTCGGAGTCCGACGACTACACGGAGGCCCTCGCCGAACAACGCGCGCCCGACGTGCGTCTTAACGATGTCGTTCGGTCGATCACCGCGGCGGACGTTCGGGGTGCCTGCGACGTGCTCCGTCCGGTGTTCGACGCCACGGGTGGAGTCGACGGGCGGGTATCGATCGAGGTGGATCCCCGGCTCGCGCACGACACCGTCTCATCGATCTCGGAGGCGGGGCACCTCAACAGCCTCGTCGGTCGTCCCAACGTCATGATCAAGATTCCGGCGACGAGCGAGGGATTGTCGGCGGTCCGCGCCGTCATCGGTGGGGGAGTGTCGGTCAATGTCACGCTGATCTTCTCGCTCGAGCGTTACGCCCAGGTGGTCGAGGCGTTCCTTTCCGGTCTTGAGGACGCCCTCTCCCACGGGCACGACCTCAACACGATCGGGTCGGTTGCGTCGTTCTTCGTCAGCCGCATCGACACCGAGGTCGACAAGCGTCTCGATGCGATGGGGAAGAAATCCCCCCTGCGCGGTACGGCCGCTATCGCGAGCGCTCGGCTGGCGTTCGAGTACTACGAGCGCGTGCTCGCGTCCGAGCGGTGGCTCGCCCTCGCCGAGGCGGGGGCCCGTCCCCAGCGTCCACTATGGGCGTCGACGGGGGTCAAGGACCCCGCGTTCCGCGACACGCTCTACGTCGAGGAGCTCGTGACCAGCGGGGTCGTCAACACCCTGCCCCAAGCGACGATCGACGCGTACGCCGATCACGGCAAGGTTCCCCCGGGAGGAGGCCCCGCCGCCGACACCATCACGGGCACGTACGACGCCGCACGGGCCGATCTTGCCGCCCTTGCCGCGGCAGGTATCGACCTGCATGACGTGACCGACGTGTTGGAGATCGAAGGGGTCGAGAAGTTCGTTACCGCGTGGAACCACTTGCTGGGCCTGGTCGCAGGAGTGCTCGGTATCGAGTGAAAAGGGCTTGATTACGCGCTGATTTCTAGATAATATTGCGATATCTAGAAAATATGAGGCGATCATGGCCCGGACGACGGATGAGTGGGAGGCGCACCTCGGCGAGCAGGTGCGCGCCGAGCGGCTTCGGCGAGGGATTGACCAGGCGTCACTCGCGCGAGAGGCAAACGTCTCGACCGCGAGCCTCTCCGCGCTCGAGAACGGCGCGGGGTCACGGCTCTCGACGCTCATCAAAGTCGCCCGCGCGCTGGGGCGCGAGTCGTGGCTTGAGGAACTCGCCCCCCTGAGCGAGATTTCGCCTCTCGCCATGCTCCGTGATCGCGGCCGCACGACACCTCGGCGTCGCGCCCCACGCCGTTCCTCGACCAATACCTCCGATACCCCCATCCCGGGCGGCCCGTCGTGACCTACCGACCCGCCACGGTCGTCCGCGTCGATGCGTGGGGAGAGACGGTCGGAGCCGTCGCCCTCGACCCCCGGACCGGTCTTGGGGTTGTCGAGTACGAACCACGGTGGGTCGCATCGGGCCGCGAACTCTCGCCGATCCTCGCCCCGCTTTCCGCCGGTCGCGTTATGGGGGAGTCCCGATCGCGGGAGACGTTCCTCGGCCTGCCGCCCTTTCTCGCGGATAGTCTGCCCGACGACTTCGGCAACGCGATCGTCGATGCCTACCTCACTCGGGAGGGGATCGCCCAGGACACTTTCACCGCCCTCGACCGGCTCGTCTACTCCGGGGGTCGCGCGCTCGGGGCCCTGGAATTCCATCCACCGGCGCCCCGCACCGTCGACCCCAGCGCCCTCGACCTCGGCCATCTCGTCACCGAGGCGCGCCGCGCCATCACGGGAGACCTCGACCAGGACGCCACCTCGGCCATTCGCGAGCTCTTCGGTGTTGGCACGTCGGCCGGGGGAGCACGAGCCAAGGCCGTCATCGCAATCGACGCCAAGGGGAAGGTTCGCTCGGGTTCGCTTCCCCCAGAGAAGGGCTGGACCGATTACCTCCTCAAGTTCGACGGCACGGGGAACGACGCCCACGTCACGGATGGTTTCACCCGCATTGAATACGCGTACCACCTCATGGGGCAGGCGGCGGGGCTCGATGTTCCCGAGGCGCGGCTCCTGGAGGAGGGCGGGCGTGCGCACTTCCTGACGAAACGCTTCGACCGGGTGGCGTGTGGTAGCGGTGGAACCCCGGAGCGCGTCCATCTCCAATCGCTGTGCGCCATGCGGGGACTCGATTTTCGGCTCGTCGGGACGCACGACTACGGGTCGTACCTTTCCACGATCGTCGACCTTGGCTTGGGTCAAGACGCGCTTGCCCAGGGTTTTCGCCGCGCGGTGTTCAACGTCCTCGCCTACAACCGCGACGACCACACCAAGAATGTCGCTTTTCTGATGGATCGATCGGGCGCGTGGCGCCTTGCCCCCGCCTTCGACCTGACGTTCGCGTTCAACCCGGAGTCGCACTGGGTCGCGCGGCATCTCATGGCCGTCGACGGGGTGTTCGCGGACCCCACGTCCGCCGACCTTCGGCGCCTCGGGGACCGGTGGAGTGTGCCCGGAATTGGTGAGGCGCTCGACGAGGTTGCGGCCGTCGTCGCCCAGTGGCGCGAGTTCGCCGATGCCGCGGGCGTGGATCCCGCCCACCGGGAACGAATCGGCGCTCTCATCGCTCCCTGAGCGGCGTTGCGTCACTCCCGGTTGCTTACGGTTCTACGATTGTGGGGGCGCCCCGAGGCGCACGCGTCGGAGGAGGTGCCGCGATGACCGTGTCAGACAACGCCGTCTACGTCGCCGGGGTTCGCGTCGCCGAACCCGCGAGCCTCGACGAGACCTTCGACCTCATGGAGAAGCACGGTGGCATGGGGTGGATCGCCCTCGTCCGCCCCTCGACCGCAGAACTCGGTGCCGCTGCCCTTGAGCTTGGACTCCACGAACTCGCCGTCGAGGACGCCCTCAAGGGCCACCAACGATCCAAGCTCGAGACCTACGGGGACACGTTGTCCCTCGTCGTCCGATCCGCTCGGTACATCGACGAGGACGAGACGGTGCAGTTCGGCGATATCCACGTCTTCGTCGGTGAGAACTACGTCGTTACGGTCCGTCGCGAGGGTACCCCCCACCTCGGCGGGGTTCGCAAGCGACTCGAAGCGAATCCCGAGCTTCTCGCCCTCGGACCCCTCGCCGTGCTCTACGGCATCCTCGATGAGGTGGTCGACGGCTACCTACCTGTTGTCAACGGCTTGGAGAACGACATCGACGAGATCGAGGATCAGATTTTCGGCGGCGGTCCCGACGGGATCTCCCAGCGCATCTACGAACTGCAGCGCGAAGTCATCGCCTTTCAGCGCGCGGTTCAGCCGCTGTCCGGAATACTCAAGGACGTCAGGGGAGACGCGGAGGAGGACGACGTCAACGTCGAGTTGCGACGTCGGTTTCGGGACGTCCACGACCACGCCATTCGTATCAACGAGCGCGTCGAGGGATTCCGCACGCTGCTGAACAACGCCCTGCGCGCCCACGGGACCATCGTCGCGCAAAGGCAGACCGAGGCGAGTTTCGCTCAGAACGAGCAGATCAAGCGGCTCTCGGCGTGGGCGGCGATCCTCTTCGCTCCCTCGCTCATCGGAACCCTCTACGGGATGAACTTCCGCCACATGCCCGAACTCGAATGGACGTACGGATACCCATTCGCCATCGGACTCATGGTGGCTCTCGGCGTCAGCCTCTATTTCACGTTCAAGCACATGAAGTGGTTGTAGCGCGAGGCACCGTCAGGTCGAATCCCCCAGGGGCTCGTCCCAATCGATGGGCTCGTCGCTATGGTGAGGTTGTCCCGTGTGGAACTGAAGGGCGCTCGTCACGAGCGCGAAGTGGCTAAAGGCTTGCGGGAAGTTCCCGAGGAATCGCCCGGAATGGGGATCCCATTCCTCGCTCAGCAACCCCACGTCGTTACGCAACGAGAGAAGGCGTTCGAAGAGGGCCAGCGCGTCGTCGTGTTCACCCCCCAGGTGGAGGGCATCCACAAGCCAGAACGAGCACGCCAAGAACAGCCCCTCACCGGAGGCAAGCCCATCCCCCGAACCCTCGGTCTCGTAGCGCAGCACCAAGCCGTCCACCGTCAGTTCTCGCCGAATAGCCTCCACCGTCCCCTTCACGCGGGGATCGTCGGGAGGGAGAAACCCGACGCGGGGGATGAGTAAGAGGCCGGCATCGAGGGCGGAGGAGTCGTACGACTGGACGAACGTCTGCCGTTCCGGGTCGTACCCTCGGCTTAGCACCTCGGAGTGAATGGTGTCCCGAAGCGCTTCCCACCGTTCGACCGGTCCCGGATGGTTGGCATGAGTGCGGACGGTGCGGGACATGCGATCGGCCGCCACCCATGACATGACCTTCGAGTGCGTGAAATGGCGCCGCGGACCGCGCATCTCCCACAGGCTGTTATCCGGTTGATCCCATGCCCCTTCGAGGTGGTTCATGAGGGCCACTTGAACGTCCCACGAGTCCTCGCTCATCGAAAGCCCCGCCTCGCGGGCGAGCGCAAGGGCGTCCAGGGTTTCGCCCCACACATCGAGTTGGAGCTGCTCGGTCGCGGCGTTTCCTGTGCGGACCGGCGCGGAGCCTTCGTAGCCCGTGAGCCAGGGGAGCTCCATCTCGGGCAGGCGGCGCGTTCCATCGACGGAGTACATGATCTGAAGCTCGCTCGGATCGCCCGCGATGGCGCGGAGAAGCCACTCGCGCCACGCCCGGGCTTCGTCGATGTATCCCGCCGCTAGGAGCGCCTGCAACGTGAAGGTGGAGTCGCGCAGCCAGCAGTAGCGGTAGTCCCAGTTTCGGGTTCCTCCGAAGCGTTCGGGAAGAGATGTCGTTGCGGCGGCGACGATTCCGCCCGTGGGTTCATAGGTGAGGGCTTTGAGGGTGACAAGCGAGCGGGAGATCGCGTTGCGGAAGGGACCCGTAGTAGCCGTGCTATGGCTCGACCACGTCGTCCAGAAGGCGAGGGTCTCCTGGAGGGAAGCCTCGGCATCCACCGGATCGGGGCCGCGTTCGTGGCTGGGGTTCCAGGTCAAGACGAAGGGAACACGATCCCCTGGGCGAACCGTGAAGGTGGAGATCGTGGAGCGATATCCGCCCTCGATGTCGACGGGCGTATGGAGCCGAACCGTGTCCGGTCCCGCGACGGCGATCGTATGGTGGCCCTCGCGTCGTACCCACGGCACCACCCGTCCGTAGTCGAATCGCAAGCGCAACTCGCTTTTCACCGTCACCGCTCCGCTGACACCCACGACAATCCGAACGAGGTCCCTCGCTTGATCGCGTGGGGGCATGAAGTCGATGACGCGCGCGGTACCGTCCGGTGTAACCCACTCGGTTTCAAGGACGAGGGTGTTACCCACGTACCGTCGACGCGTGCATGTCCCGCCTGAGGCCGGGGCCAGCGTCCAGTGCCCCGCCTCCGGAGTGTCGAGGAGCGCTGCGAAGCATGCGGGTGAATCGAATCGCGGTAGGCAGAGCCAGTCGATGGAACCCGCCGTGCTTACCAGAGCTGTGGTTCGCAAGTCGCCCAGGAGGGCGTAGTCCTCGATTCGTGGCATCCCTCGATCATGCCAGGCGAACGGGGCCATACTGACACCTCATGGGGGAAGACGACGGTCGACGAGTAGAGGTTACTCGACGATCGAGTCGATCGACGTGG
>CAZMCU010000050.1:0-9269 GCA_964564915.1 uncultured Demequinaceae bacterium
GCGCGGTGGGATCGTGCGCGGTGGGATCGTGCGTAGCGGGGTTCGCAAGCCGGACCGGGATACGGTCGCGCCGTAGGCTGAGAAGCGTGAACCTCAAACCCACCACGCGGGCGGGCGCGCTGGTCCTCGCCGCCCTCTCGCTCGCAGCGTGCGGAAGCACCCCCATCCCACCGATGGGCTCACCGACCGACGTCGTCGCCACACCCACCTCCACCCCCACGCAAGAAGCGACACCGGCGCCGCAGACCTTCTCCTCGGCCGCCGTCAACTACTTCGTCGAGATCGCCTTTGGGTCGGAGTACGGAGACAACTCGAGCGTGATCCACAAATGGACTTCCGACGTGAGGATCGCCGTCCATGGCAACCCCAACGCCGACGACCTGGCCGCTCTCGGTGACGTCATCTGGGACCTCAACGAGCTCATCGACACCATCGACATTTCGGTTGTCACGTCGGGCCAGAACGTCGACCTGTACTTCGCGCCCGAAACGGAGTTTTCCGGCATCGAGTCGGGTTACGTCCCGGTCAACATGGGATTCTTCAACACGTGGTGGGACGCTTCCCAGGCCTACACGGAGGCACACATCCTCATCTCGACCACGGGGGTGACCCAGCCGGAGCGCGACCACCTGATCCGCGAGGAACTCACCCAGTCGCTCGGCCTCATGCGGGACTCCTACGCCTACGAGGACAGCATGTTCTACCAGGGCTGGACCGAAACCCCCGCCTACTCCGACCTCGACGAGCAACTCATCGAGATGCTCTACCTCCCGACGATCCAGCCGGGCATGACCGTCGACGAAGCCCTCGCGGTCATCCCGCGCGGCTGAGCGGCGTCGAGTCCAATCTCCCCTCCCGCTCCCTACTTCCCCCGAATCAGCGCCCGGACCTGTTCGGTGCTTAGGTCGCGGATTCGGGGATGGACGAGCCATTTCGGACGGCCCGTCCGGGACAGCCACAGCATCATCGGCAAGAGGACAAGTGCGGCGAACACAAGAGCAATGATGTCCACCTGATTGCCAGCGAGACTCGCCGATGGACTCATATTCCCCACCACTTGGATCACACCGTCGCTCGCTGCCGCGAGCCCAAAGAGCCCCAGAATCAAGCAGCCAAATCCTGAGGTGCGGAGCACGAACACGCCAGACAACCCTTCACGGTTAAGTGAGCGAGCCATCGCCACGAAATTGTCGAAGTAACCTCGCCCCGTGATCACCCAGCGGGCAAGGACGAACATTCCCGCCGCCCAAGCCAGACCCCCCACGATGGTCCACGCGCCACTCGACACGCTCTCCACCGTAGCGGAACGAGCAACTCATCGAGATGCTCTACCTCCCGACGATCCAGCCGGGCATGACCGTCGACGAAGCCCTCGCGGTCATCCCGCGCGGCTGAGCCGGATCGGCCTGGCTACGTCGCCATCTGCGCGACGGTAGCGTCGGCAGTCTCGGACGCGAAGGCCCGCGTGAGGAACGTCGAGATGTCCTCCATCGGAAGCGTCCCGTCCGCGGCCTTCGACAGCGACGCGAGGCACATGGGACACATCGTGGTGGCCTGCGTCCCGCCGGTTCCCCGGAGTTGCCCTACCCGCTCAAGGGCGATGTCGTGGGACTTCTTGGGGAAGAGCGCCTCAATCGGGCCACCGCAGCAATACGTCAGGACCCTGCTTTCCCGCGGTTCCTTGAGGGTGTACCCGGCGCGCTCGAGCAGTTGTCGCGGCTCTTCGATCACTCCTTCGGAGCGGGCGTACAGGCACGAGTCGTGGATGACGACGTCCTCGCCGATGCGCCGCAGGGGCTCGGAGCCGGCCTCCGCCAGGACCTCAAGGTAACTCTTCACCTCGATGTCGAAGCCGTCGATCATGGTCGGGTACACGCTGCGGAACATGTTGGTGGTGTGAGGGTCGAGCGTGATGACCTTTTTGACCCCGCGCTCCCGCAACATCGCCGTGACCCGTTCGGCGTGGGTACGGAGGCTGCCATCGACCCCCATGTCGTGGGCGAGGGCACCCGCGTACATGTCGTCCTCGTACAGGTAGCCGAACTCCACGTCGGCTTGCTGAAGCAATTGGGCGACGTTGCGGAGGATCTGGTTGTATCGCTTGACCTCGGCCTTCTTGGGTCGTGCGGCGATCGCGGAAAGGTTGACGAACTTGTTGGCGAACCTTCCGAGGAAAACGAACCTTGCCAGAAAGGTGTTCTCGACGCGCGCCAGTAGCCCCACCATCGCGACGATGTACGGAAGCAACTGATACATGGCGCCGGTATAGATCACCGTCTCGCCCCCGCGCGGAATGTCGAGCCCTTCCGTCCACCGGTTGGCCTTCTTGGCGGACAGGGGGAACACCGAGCCGCGCTTGTCGAGGTTGTCGACCATCAGGCCGACGATGTCACGCGTGGGAAGCGGCATGGCGCCCCTCCTTGCCTCGACCGGCGTCCAGCCCGAATTTCTCTTGATCGATGTAGCCGCGAAGGAATCGCATGTTCGCGGTGATGTGCACGTTGGCCGTGCAGTTCTCTTCGCACAGCTTGCACAAAAGGCACTGGAAGATGGTGTCCTGCTCCGCGAGAACCTCGTCCTTGAGGCCCAGGACCGCGTACCGGAACAGTTTGCGGGGCAGCAGGTCGATCCCGATCGGGCACACCGCGCTGCACACCCCGCAGTTCATGCACGCCCACGCGTCGAAGTCGTTGGACGACGCCACGGTTTCCGCGAATTCGAGGTCGACTGAGGATGGGGTCACGTCTCCTGCTCCTTCGCGATCAGGGCGTACTGGAAGTAGTCGTCGTCCGTGGGTTTTCCGGTTTCCGTCAGGAGGCCGTATCGCCGGGCGGCCATCACCCAATACATGACCTCGGAGGTTGGGTATCCGATGGCTTCGGCGATCTCGGGAACGGTCTTGGGGCCGTCCTTGAGCGTGGCCAACAACCGACCGCGCACGGCCATCTCGTCCCGCATGATTTCGCGTGGTTCCCGCAGCATCTCAGACAAGGGCGGCCCCCAATGCGTCGATCGTCGCCATGATCTGCTCGTCCGTGGAGCCCCGCAACTGGAGTGCCCCCGTGGGGCAGGACGGCAGGCAGGCCCCGCATCCCTTGCAGATGGTCTCGTTGACCGTCGCCACGTCCTTGCCGTCGACGCTGATCTTGTCGACCGCTCCGTACCAGCACGCCTCGACACACGCGTTGCACCAGACGCACACGTCGGGGTCGACGGTGGCGATCGACGGCTCCAGTTCGACGTACCCCTTCTTGAGGAGGGCCGCGCTCTTCGCCGTCGCCGCGAGCGCGGAGGCTACGCTCTCCGACGAGTTCCGGGGAGCCTGGGCGGTCCCGGCGATCATGACCCCACCGATGACCGTCTCGACCGGCCGGAGCTTGGGGTGGATCTCCAGGAAGAATCCATCGAGGCCCACGGGAAGCTTGAGCAGATTGGTGAGTTCGCCATTCTCCCGCGGCTCCATGCCGGTGACCAACACCACCACGTCGGCCGTGAGCGCCAACTCCTTCCCGTCGGACAGCACGTCCTTGACCGTCACGTGGCAACCGTCGTCGCCGACCTCGACCTGCGGGGGTTCGGCGTCCTCGAACTTGATGAAGACGGATCCCTGCTGGCGGGCCCGCGTGTAGAGGGTCTCGTACTTGCCGTACGTGCGGATGTCTCGATAGAGGTGGTACTGGTGCACGGTGGGCGACAACCCGTGGGCTTCGAGCGAGGCGTGCATGGTGGCGCTGCAGCAGTAGCGGGAGCAGTAGGTGTGGCCGCCGCTTCCCTCCTCGCAGCGGCTCCCCACACAGTAGATGTAGGCGATGCTGCGTACGGGCTTCCCACCCACCTCCAACGGGCCCGTGGACTCGTCGAGGAGCTTTTTGAAGTCCAACAAGGTCAGCACACGATCGCTTCCGTAGCCGTACTCCCCCTCGGCGGGTTGGTAGGGGTGGAAGCCGGTAGCGACGATGATGGCGCCGACGCTTAAGGAGATCCGTTCCCCCGACGCGACCACGGTGACGTCGAAGTCGCCGACGCTTCCGGACTTCTCGACGAGTTCGGCGTTGGTGAAGACGGTGACGTTCTCCCGGGCGTCGATCTCCCGGACCAGTTCGGCGATGAGGTCGCGCCCCACCCGATCGTGAGGGAACATCGGCCCGAAGGTTCCGATGCGTCCCCCGACCTTGTCGTCCTTCTCGAGGACGAACGCGGAGATACCGAGGTCGGATAGCGCGATCGCCGCCCGCAGCCCGGTGATTCCCGCGCCGATGACGAGGGCCCTGGGGACCGTGTCGATCTTGGTCTTCTCGAGCGGTTCGGTGTAGCGGGCCTTGGCGATGCCCGCACGGACCAGCGAAACCGCCTTCTCCGTCGCGAGGTCGGGCACGTCGGTGTGGGCCCACGAACACTGCTCGCGAAGGTTCACTTGCACGTACTGGTACGGGTTGAGCCCCGCGCGTTCCGCGACGCCGCGGAACGTGAGGAGGTGGAGGGTCGGGGAGCAGGAGGCGACCACGATGCCGTCGAGCGGGTTGTTCTGGATGTCGTCGATGATTTCCTGCTGGACCGCGTCCGAGCACGTGAACATCGTCGTCTTGGCAACGACGACGTCGTCCTCATCCGCGATGGCATCCCTCACCTTCGCGCAGTTGACATAGTCGGAGATGTTGCCCCCGCACTGGCAGATGTAGACGCCGATCCGACGCTTCTGATCCTTCGTCATGACCGCAGCCTTTCGACGTAGGAGCCGGCTAATGCGGCAGCCGCAGCGGAATGGAGGATCGTGTCGGGGATGTCCATGACCGCGGACGCCGATCCGGCTGCGAAGACGCCAGGGAGAGACGTCTTCGCGGGGCTGTGGTCCTCGTCGATCTCCCGCACGAAGTGATGGGCGTCGGCCTCGAGGAGACCGTCGGAAAAGAGGCCCAGGGCGTCCTGGTTGGGCAGCATTCCCACGGACAGGACGACGAGGTCGTGCTCGGCTTCGGCCACGCGACCGGTGGCGATGTCCTCGTAGCGGACCGTCAGGTTCCCGTTGTCCGCGCTGCCCACGTTGGCGACCTTGCCCTTGACGAAGTACGTTCCCATGGACTTGGACTGTTGGTAGAACTCCTCGAATCCCTTGCCGAAGGCTCGAACGTCGATGTAGTAGATCGTCACGTCCGCGAGCGGCACGGCCCCCATGATGAGCTGGGCTTGCTTGACGGTGTACATGCAGCACACGCGGGAGCAGAGGTCGTTTCCCACCTCGCAGTCGCGGGATCCGGCGCACAGGATGTAGGCGATGTTGTCGGGAACCTTGCCGTCCGACGGTCGAACGACGGAGTTGTAGGGCCGGGTGGGCGACAGGAGCCGGTCCATTTGCATCGCGGTGATGACGTTGGAGTACCGACCGTAGCCGTATTGCGGTTTCTGGAGCGGCTGGAAGAGATCGAACCCGGTGGATACGATGACCGACCCCACCGTGAGGGACCGGGATTGTCCGCCTCGTGCGAAGTCGATGGCGTTCCCGGTGCAGACGTCGAGGCACTGGTGGCATTCCGAACATCCGCCGCAGTCGAGGCATCGGCTGGCCCCCGCCCTGGCCTGATCTTCGGTGAGGGGCAACTCCACCTCGGTGAAACCGCTGATCCGTTTGGAGGTGGGGATTTCCGCCTTCCGCTCACCGCCCTGGTAGCGGTAGGCGGTTTGCCGGGCGAGCACGGTGGCCTTGTCGACGACGGGGAGGCGCCGCTCGAACGCCTCGACGTCGAACGCCTCGCCGGTGAGGAAACGGTCGATGAAGTGCGCGGCCCTCCTGCCCTGGCCGATCGATTCCGTGATCGAACTGGGGCCGGTCACCGCGTCTCCGCCGGCGAAGACGTGGGGGATGGAGGTTTGGAGGGTGCCGGGGTCGGCCGTGATCTGGCCGTTCGTGTCGCGAGCGGGACCGTCCTTCCACGCGGCGTCCGTGGGAACGAGGCCGACGGCCATGATCACCAGGTCGATGGCGGTGGTCGTCTCGGACCCCTCGACGGGAACGGGGCGCCGCCTACCGGACTCGTCCGGTTCGCCCAACTCCATGTCGATGGATTCGACCCGCGCGAGTTTGCCCTTCTTGCCGTGGAACCGGACAGGGGCCTTGAGGTACTCGATCGCGATCCCCTCCTCCGTCGCTCCGTCGATCTCCCAGTCGAAGGCGGGCATCTCGTCCCGGCCACGCCGGTATTGGACCGTCACGCTCGCGGCACCCAGGCGACGGGCCACCCTCGCGGAGTCCATGGCGACGTTGCCGCCCCCGACCACGAGGACGCGCTTCTTGGACAGGTTGGGCGGGTCGCCCTTGTTGACCCCACGGAGGAAGTCGAGCGACTTCACCACCCCGTCGAGGTCCTCTCCCTCGACCCCCATCGCCCGGTCCTTGGTGACGCCAAAGGCGGCGAACACCGCCTGGAAACCCTTCTTGTCCAATTGCGCCAGGGTGCGGATGGGGGAGCCGAGCTTGATGTCGACCCCGAGTGCGGTGATGTTCTTGATGTCCCGGTCGACGACGTCCTTGGGCAACCGGTACGAGGGGATCGCATACCGCAACATGCCCCCCGCCTCGTCGGACGCCTCGAAAACGGTGACCCGATACCCCTTCTTGGCCAGGTCATACGCCGCGGACAGCCCGGCCGGGCCCGACCCGACGACCGCCACCTTCTCCTCGCGACGCTTCTCGGGGGGTCCCAGCTTCGGTTCCGCGTGGTGCGCGTAGTACTCGTCCGCCGCGAATCGTTTGAGCATGCGGATCGGTACCGGCCCCTCGAGGTCGCCGCGAGTGCACACGTCTTCGCAGGGCGCGTAGCAGGCCCGTCCGAGGGTTCCGGCGAGCGCGGAGTCTTCGAGGATCAGATCCATCGCCTCGTCGTAGAGGCCGGCGCGCACGAGCGAGACGTAGCCGTGCGCCTTGATCCCCGCGGGGCACCCGAAGGTGCACGGCGAGGTACCCACCCATTCGATGACCGCCTTCTTGGGGACCGCTTGGGAGAAGGGGATGTAGGCGGCGCGACGAGCCACCATGGAGAAGTTGAATTGGTCGGGGATCGCGACGGTGCAGGCCACCTCGCAACTTCCGCACCCGGTGCAGGCGTCCGGGTCGACGAACGTGGCCTTCTGTTCGACTTTCGCCTGGAACGTCCCATCCGGCAGTTGCTCGACCCCGGTCACCTCGGAGGACGTCAAGGTGGTGACCATCGGATGGTGGAACGTGGCCGCCATCTTGGGGGTCGCGATGCAACTGGAGCAGTCGAGGGTGGGGAACACCTTGCTGAGCAAGATCATCTTGCCGCCGATGGAAGCTTCCTTCTCGACGAGCAACACGGAGTAGCCCATGTCTCCCAGGCTCAGGGCGGACTCCATTCCGGCTGTGCCACCACCCACTACCAAGACGTCGTAGTCCATGTCACACCGCTTCGCTCATCGATGGAAGCGCGGCGAGCGTGGCGGAGAACGCCAGCATGTGTCGCACGAACGGCTCCGAACATACGGAGCAAATGGCCGCCATCTTCATCCGTTCCGGAAGAATCCCCCGCTCTTTTAAGAGTTCCTGGGCCTTGCCGGCGATCTTCGCGGTCCGGTCCGTGCAATCGGGTAGGAAAGGACAGTCGGTGCCGTCGGCGGCGATGAACACGCCGTCGAAGCCATGGTCGAGGGCGTGCGCGATCCATTCCGGTCGGATCCCGCTGGAGCACGCGACAGCCATCGTCACGACCTGGGGCGGGTAGTGCAGGTGCGTACTACCCGCCAGGTCGATGCCGATGTCCGAAATCCCGGCGGTCGAGAACACCAGAATCCGCGGAACAAACCCGCTCTCGACCGCGCCGCCCTCCTGAGACATGGTTACTTGCCTCGTTTGACGAATAGCCTCCAGAAGCCGGCGTCCTCAACGGTGCCCAAGTATTCGTGATTCATCTTGGCCGCCCATCGGGGAAGGTCGGCGACGGTGCTCGCGTCGGACGACATCACCACCATCACGCCACCCATAGGCACGCTGGTGATCCCCCGCTTGGCTTCCAGGAGGGGACCGGGGCACGCGACTCCGCGGGCGTCGATCTCCTTGTCCGGAGTGAGTTGAGCAAGTTCATCGCTAGACATCATGATGCGTTCATCCTCGTTTCGTGGTTACGGCTTTCAGAACGTGAGGACGACGTCCGCGTCAGCGGCTTCCTCAACGAAGGTGGCAACGCCACCGCACTCGACGCCCTCGATCAGGTCCTCTTCCTTGCAGTTGACGATCGGGAACGCCGCCGAGCATGCGATGAGTTTGGCCCCACCGTTGATCGCCATCTCGATGAACCCGGGCAAGGTTTTGGCCGCTCCAGCGAGCGTGATCTTCTCCGCGCCACCCTTTTTCACGATGTTGAGCCCGTTCATCGTGAAGAACAGGACGAGGTCCATGTCCATTGCAAGCGCACCACCACCCAACATGAAAGGAGGGAATGCCTTCTGGGGTTCATCTGACCCGCAGAACACCACCATCTTTGCCATGCCGATTCCTTTCCGGCGACGAGCCGACACTCTTGAGGCTCACCGCATCACTTGGTCATTCATCAGCCTAGGTATCTCGTCGCGGGTTCGCTAGGGGCGTGTGACTTCTCGCGCGGCGGTGCATCCGCCCCCAAGGTTCTATCCCTGTGCCTCGTTGGGCGTATCGGTTAGGCTCATCCCAGGAACTCACACCAAGGAGAGAACATGGCAGGCAACGTCAAGAAGAAGGTCGTTCGGGTCAAGCACGACGCCGCGAAACCACCGGACGAACCGAGTTGGAAGCCCACGCCGGAGGCGAAGAGCAAGGCGACGAGGCTCCGCATCATCGCGATCCTGCTGTGGCTCGTCGCGATCGGCGGCGAGGCGTTTGCCATCTTCTGGGTGCTCCAGCAGGACCCGGTCAACATGGTGTTGCTCTACGCCTGCATCGGCGGGATCGGCGTCCTGGCCATCATCGGCTCGGTCCTGTGGAAGAAGGCGAACCGGGCGGATCCCGCCAAGCGGTCGGAGCCGTTCCGTTTCTGGGTCCAGAACCAGCTGGGTGCGATCATCGCGATCGTCGCGTTCCTGCCGCTCATCATCATGATCTACACGAACAAGAACATGTCGAGCAAGGACAAGAACATCGCTGGCATTGTCGCCATCGTGGTCGCCGCCGTCGCCGTGTTGTTCGGTGTCTCGTGGAACTCTCCGTCGGTGGAGCAGTACACCTCGGAGACCGCTCGCGTCGTCGCCATCACAGGTGCGGACGAGGTGTTCTGGACCAGCCAGGG
>CAZMCU010000051.1:0-9057 GCA_964564915.1 uncultured Demequinaceae bacterium
GGTATCCACACCCGGAGCATCACGGTCGAGACGACCCCCACGGCCGCCACGCCGAACACCCCCGCGGCGAGGCTCGCGATCGCCCCAAGCGACACGAGCGCCGGCCCCGCGAGCGCTCCAGCGTCGCCGAGCATCATCCATAGCCCCAAGAAAACCGAGCGCGAGCGATGGGGCGCGAGGTCAGCCCCGAGCGTCATGAGGAGGCCGGAACCCCAGCCGTTCCCAATCCCCATGAGGATCGCGGCCACCGTGATCCCCGCGACGTTCCCCGTGAACGGCAGAAGGATGAATCCGACCGCGAGCATTGCGGTCGACGGCACCCCCTGCCACCGTCGACCCCACCGGTCGCTCGCCACCCCTGCGGGGAAGAAGAGGAGCATGTCGACCGCCATCGATGCCGCGAAGACGGCCGAAACCGTGCCCTCGGACATCCCCAGGCTTTCCGCCCACAGCGGCAGCACGACGATGCGGGCCGAGCGGATCGCGGTCGTGAGGGCGAGGCCGACGCCAAGGGTACCGATGAGCCTGGCGTTCTGGCGCGCGACGGTGAGGTTCGACGCGTGCTCGGTTCGCACGTGGTGCTTCCCCGCGTGCCAGTGGCCCGTCGCGTAGAGCCACACGGCCGCGGCAAGCGTCCCCGCCACCCCGATCACATACGCCGACCTCAGCCCCCACACCCCGATCAACACCGCACCAAGGACCGGCCCGATAAAGTTGCCAATCCTCCACATTCCGGCGAGCGTCGTCAGGCCCCTCGCGCGAGCCGCGGCGTGGATGAGATCGCCCAGCACCGTTTGGCGCGCGAGGTGGAAGACCGAATGGGCGATCCCGAAAGCCGTGACCGCGACCGTGAAGATTCCGAGGTGCGTGCTCAACCCGCATCCCGCGGCCGCGGCGCTCATCCCGACGAGCCCCACGACGCCGGTGCGGACGGCCCCGCGACGCGCGATCACCCCTCCCCCGAGGGCGCTTCCCGCGAGCCTCCCGAGCGTGTATGCCGTGACAATCGCGGAGGCGAGCGCCACCGACGCCCCCATGCGGACGGCGGAGATGGCGAGGACGGGGTACATGGCGCCAACGCCGATCTCGGCGAGCAGCGTGGGAATGAAGACGGGTCGAACGAGGGGGCGATACCAGCCGGAGAGGAGCGTTGGCCTCGAATCGGCGCTACTCAGGTGCCGTCGCCTCCTCGGTGTCGGCTGGGGGTGCCTCGACCGGCTGCTCCGCCTCCGATTCGTCCGGCTCGTTGAAGTCAATCGGCGCTGCGGCCATCGTGTCGATGACGGGCTCGTTGTGCGGCCACTGCCCCGTTTGCCGCTCGACATCGGTTTCGGAATGCGCCCCGCAACCGTGGTCGAGGCTGACGACCTTGCCGTCCGACGGCGACCACTCGTTGGCGCATACGCCGAACGTCGAACGCCACGATCCGGGCAAGTGGACGAAGAATCCGCACGACGCGCACGACGCGGTCGAAACGAGCGCGGAGGCTACCTGGGGTCCGTGCGCGCCGCGGTACCACCGGTCGGCCGTCTCGGAACGCCCCTCGGCGCCCAGCACCCGAACCCTCCCCAAGCCCAATTCCCACAGCGCGACGGCATCGGCGTCCTCGTCATCCGTTACCTCATACCCGGGAACGAGCCGGGGGTCTTCCTTGATGAAGGGAAGGACCATGCTCGGTTCGAGGTCGCCGGGACGAATACGCTCGGCCCACGGGACCCACTCGGGAGCGAGAAGGGCGTCGTCGGCTGGGATAAGGTTCGCCTCGCACACGGATGCTTCCGTGTCGTCCGGGGCGCGCGAGACCGTAACGGCCCATACCCAGCCCCGATAGCCGGGGACGCTCGCGCCGAAAAGGTGAGTAACGAGCAGCGGACCGGCCTCGCCGGATCCGAGGAGTTCGCCGACGGCGCCGCTCTCCTCCGCGACCTCGATCGCGGCCTCGCGTGCTTGAGCAATCGCGGATTCCAAGATGGTGTCGGCCACTAGGTCTCCAATTGGTCGGCGACCGCGCGCATCACCGCGCCGAGCTTCTTCGCCTTGTCCGGTTCGGGGTAGCGACCGCGACGGAGGGAAGCCTGCACGCCATCGAGCATCTTGATGAGGTCCTCGACGATGACAGTCATGTCGTCCGTCGGCTTGCGACGCGCCGCGGAGACGCTCAGAGCGGGCTCAACAATGGCGAGGGTGAGGACCGAGGGGCCGCGACGACCGTCGGCGACGGAGTACTCGACCTTCTGACCGGGACGCAGGACAGCCACACCGTCGGGGAGCGCGGAGGAGCGCACGTGGACGTCGCTTCCGTCGTCCCCCGTGATGAAACCGAAGCCTTTGTCGGCGTCGTAGAAACGGACCTTGCCGGTTGGCACGTCAACCTCTCAACCATTGGAGGGGCCGCGGGGCGCGGCCACCATCGGACCAGTCTACCGGGCGCCCTCAACCGATGTCCCCAGACCCTTGGGACGGTATCCCTACCCTCCGCTTGGGGGTCGACTCGCTCCCCCACACGGCTGACGGCATACGGTCATGCCACGACGTCGAGGTACCGACTCGACGAGTATCCAGCCTGGAGGAGACATGACCCAGTACCACGTCAACGCCGCTGAAATCGCGGAAGCCGCGTCCCGCGCGACCGCGTCCGCCGGCACCATCCGTTCCGAAGTCGCCGCGATGGTCGCCCACCTCACCGGACTCGAGGCCTCGTGGCAAGGGGGAGCCTCCTCCGCGTTCACCGGCCTACTCGCGGAATGGCGCGCCGCGCAAGCCCAACTGGAGCACGCCCTCGACTCGATCTCAACCGGACTCAACCAAGCGGCGTCGGAGTACGAGTTCGCGGAAACCTCGGCAACGCGCCTCTTTTCACGATAGCCCTTGGGCCTCGGCCCACACGCGCGAACGCGGGCGGGACATGTGCTCACGAGGGGATCAAGCCTGATCGCCCCGAGTGAGGACATGCCCCGCCCGCGTCTTTCGTGTGGACTAGAAGCCCATGCCTCCCATGTCACCGCCACCGGCGGGCATCGGCTGCTCCTTCTCGGGCTTATCGGCCACGACGGCCTCCGTCGTCAGGAACAGGGCCGCGATCGAGGCGGCGTTCTGCAAGGCAGAGCGCGTCACCTTGACCGGGTCGTTGATCCCGGCGGCCATGAGGTCCTCGTACACGCCCGTTGCCGCGTTGAGGCCGTGACCATGAGGCAGTCCGCGAACCTTCTCGACGACGACGCCACCCTCAAGGCCGGCGTTGACGGCGATCTGACGCAGCGGGGACGACAGGGCCGCCTCGACGATCCTCGCGCCCGTCGCCTCATCGTCGTTGAGCTTGAGGCCCTTGAACGCCTTCTCTCCCGCCTGGATGAGGGACACGCCACCACCGGCGACGATCCCCTCCTCGACGGCAGCCTTGGCGTTACGTACGGCGTCCTCGATACGGTGCTTGCGCTCCTTGAGTTCGACCTCGGTTGCCGCCCCCGCCTTGATGACGGCGACGCCGCCCGCGAGCTTGGCCAGGCGCTCCTGGAGCTTCTCCTTGTCGTAATCGGAGTCGGAGTTCTCGATCTCGCCGCGAATCTGCTTGACCCGACCCTCGATCATCGCGGAAGTACCGGCGCCCTCGACCATCGTCGTGTCGTCCTTCGTCACGACGATCTTGCGCACCTGACCGAGCAGGTCGAGCGTCGCCGTCTCAAGCGACAGACCAACGGTTTCGGAGATGACCTGACCGCCCGTGAGGATCGCCATGTCCTGCAGCATCGCCTTGCGACGGTCGCCAAAGCCGGGCGCCTTGATGGCGACGGCCTTGAACGTGCCACGGATCTTGTTGACGACGAGCGTGGCCAGGGCCTCACCCTCGACGTCCTCCGCGATGACGGCGAGCGGCTTGCCCGCCTGCATGACCTTCTCCAATAGGGGAAGCAGGTCCTTGATTGACGAGATCTTCGACTCGCACAGGAGCACGTAGGCGTCCTCGAGGACGGCCTCCTGACGCTCCGGGTCGGTGACGAAGTACGCCGAGAGGTAGCCCTTGTCGAAGCGCATACCCTCGGTCAGTTCGAGTTCAAGCCCCAGGCCACTCGACTCCTCGACGGTGATGACGCCTTCCTTGCCAACCTTGTCCATCGCCTCGGCGATGAGGTTGCCGATGACGGGGTCGCCGGCGGAAATCCCCGCGGTTGCGGCGATCTCTTCCTTGGTCTCGACCTCTTTGGCATCCGCGAGAAGCGCCTTGGTGACGGCCTCGACCGCCACCTCGATGCCCCGCTTGAGGGCGATCGGGTTGGCGCCTGCCGCGACGTTCTTGAGGCCCTCGCGCACGAGCGCCTGGGCTAGGACCGTCGCCGTCGTCGTCCCGTCTCCGGCCACATCATCGGTCTTCTTGGCGACCTCCTTGACGAGCTCGGCACCGATCTTTTCGAGCGGCTCCTCGAGCTCGATCTCCTTGGCGATCGACACACCATCGTTGGTGATGGTCGGCGCGCCCCACTTCTTCTCCAGTACAACATTGCGGCCCCGTGGGCCAAGGGTGACCTTCACGGCGTCGGCCAGGGCGTTCATGCCCCGCTCCATGCCGCGACGGGCTTCCTCATCGAAGGCAATGATCTTTGCCATGGGGATACGTTCCTCCACGATCGAGTCTGGGCTCCTCTACGCGCGGCAGACGAGTTTCTGTCGCGGCGGGAAGCCTCACGTGTGTTAGCACTCTCCGGCAGAGAGTGCTAAGTCGATTCTGGCACTCCCCCGGTGAGAGTGCAAACGAACCGGGGCGGGTTTCGCTGGAGGCGATGCGCGATTACACGCTCGGAGACGGAGACGACGACGGCGAAACCGAGGGCGAAACCGACGGCGAAACCGAGGGCGACGGTGATGGGCTGGGTGTAACGATCGGCGTCGTCGTCGGTGTGCTCTCCGGCGCCTGAAGGGAGTCCGCCGTGCCTCGGAGCCAACTCAGCCACGATACGTCGTCCGCGAGAAGGAGGAGTTGGGCCGCCCCCCATGCGAGGCCGAGCGAACCGACGATCACCGCGAAGAACATCACCACCCTGGTCCACGTGCGCGGGACGCGTCGATGCGCGCCGACGGGGCTGCCTTCCGGTAGCCGGTCGAACTCGTCTGGTGGGTAGGAGGTCTTCGCCACGGATTGACCCTACCTCGCGGTGGGCATCTCCAATTGTCGAGCCTCGCGGGCCGCCTGGCGGGAGTCGCGCATCCTCCGCAGTCTCTTGACGAGCATGGGGTCCCGCGCGAGCGCCGCGTCGTTGTCGAGGAGGGCGTTGAGCACTTGGTAGTACTCCGTCACGCCGAGCCCGAACTCCGCCCGGATCGATGCCTCTTTCGCCCCACCGTGACGCCACCAATCCCGTTCGAACTCCAGGATGCGGGCCTCACGGTCGGTGAGGGCGAGGACGGGCTCGGACTCTGTCGCGATCCTCAACGCCTGGTCGCCCATGTCGTCTCCTCACCCTTCGCCTTACTCTACCGCGCAAATCACACCGTTGTCATTCGATGGCGCGCGCCACCCCGATACGCTGAACGCGTGACAGAGGCGTGGCGCTCCCAGGTGGCCCCGGACTGGGTAGATGTCCTCGACCCGGTTGCCCCCACCCTCGCCTCGATCGGCGCCTTCCTACGCGAGGAGATCGCGGCGGGGCGCGGATACCTGCCCGCGAGCGACGCGATCCTCCGCGCGTTCCGCACCCCCCTTGCCGACGTTCGCATCCTCATCGTGGGGCAGGACCCGTACCCCACACCGGGCGATCCGGTGGGCCTTTGCTTCTCGGTCGCGGCGGGACGACCGATGCCGCGGTCGCTCATCAACATCGCCACCGAACTGCGCAACGACACCGATGAGATCCTCCGCGACGGCGACCTATCCCCGTGGGCCGATCAGGGCGTCCTCTTGCTCAACAGGGTGCTGACGGTCCGCCCCGGCGCCTCCGGCTCGCACCGAGGCAAGGGCTGGGAACCGTTCACCGAGCACGCGATCCGGGCACTCGCGGCCAGGGGCGGACCGCTCGTCGCGATCCTGTGGGGCAGAGACGCGCAAACCGCGCGCGCGTTCCTCGGCGATACCCCGACAATCGAAAGCGCCCACCCGAGCCCGCTCAGCGCGTCGAGTGGGTTCTTCGGGTCCCGACCGTTCTCCCGCGCGAACGCCCTCCTGACGGAGCAAGGAGCGCCGCCCATCCGCTGGGGGACGTCAGCCGAGTGACGCTCGTCCGCGGATCCTCGGAGCGCGGACCCTACGGGCAGATCGTCTGCCCGGACCACCACGTCGGGGCACCCAGTTGACCGATATTGACGTTCGAACCCCAGAACGCCACGTTGTCCTCGAGCTCGAGGCTCGTGATGGGGCTGGGGCAGACGTAGCCGCCGGGCTTCTGGGTGTCGTTGTTGTACTGGCCCGCCCACATGGGGTTCCACGGGAAGCCCGCCGATGCGAAGTTGATCGTCACCCTCCAGTGGGCGCCGTCCGTCGTCACGTTGAACGTGAAGTTCATCATGTCACCACCCGGTGGGGTGGAGTTCGGGTAGAGGGTCGTCCCCGTTATCGTCACCGTACAGGTGTGCTTCTTCCATTCTTGCCGCCCGTTGTTGAGGGCGATACAACTGATCGACGGGAGGGCCGATGGCGGGGTCCAGGTGGTGTGAACGCCCCAGGTGTCGATCAGGATCGCGACCCCAACCACCGCCGTCCCGTTGTAGGACGTCGTCGTGATGGTGGCGGTTCCCGTGGTACCGGTGGTCCCCGTCCCCGTCGCGAGTTGAGCACCGACAGCACCGTAGACGACGACCCTGACGGGGAGGTTGTTGCATGCGGGGGGAATGGTAGAGATCTGTACCGCGGTGTAGTTTCCGCCACTGGGGCTGCCGGAGACCGTCACGGGCAGGGTAGTCGTCGTACAGGGCACGAGGCTAGCCGTCTCGTGATCGCGGGCGTTCACGGTGAGATGCGCGGCGGACGCGGCCGCGACGAGCGCGATGGTAATGGCGACAAGGATCGACGCCACTCGGGTGGCGGTGCGATGCGGATGTGTGGACATGGCGATCTACCGTCCTCCCGCGCGGCTGCGGCTCTTCGAGGTCGTCGTTCCAACGTCGTCTACCGTGGCATCGTCCACCGGGGTGAGGTGATGACGATCCTCCTCAGTCTCGGGCCACAGAATCATGACGACGGCCCCGAGCAGGACGAAGCACCACAACCACGGTTCGACGAGGAAACTGGCGACCCTGCCCGCTCCATCGAAGTGGAACTCCATGCGGCCGATAACCTCATTTGAGGTCGGAGACCATTGGTCAACCCACCCGTTGTTGTCCCCCTTGACTAACCAACCCTCCTCCCCATCGCCACCGACGACCCGGTGAACGATCCGGAC
Organism: uncultured Demequinaceae bacterium; assembly: GCA_964564915.1. GTDB lineage: Bacteria > Actinomycetota > Actinomycetes > Actinomycetales > Demequinaceae > JAFGBM01. Next base: position 7,368 of record CAZMCU010000051.1, read on the forward strand.
GCCCCCCAAGTCCGTCGGCTCGTACACAACGATGTCCCCCGGACCAACCTCTCCCTCCCGGGCGACGACGAGGTCGCCATCGCTCAGCGCGGGTGCCATCGAGTCCCCCGAGACGATGATGAGGGTGGTGCCTCCCCCGAGGGAGGTGGGCCATAAAAACCACGCGTCAACGGCAATGATCGCCCATAGGACAAGGTTGCCCAGGATCGACAGGGACCAGCGCCTGGTTCTCGAGGCGCCGATCCCTGTCGAGTGACGAATCACAATAGTCCTTGACGTCGTAGGTACATGTTCTAGCTGACCGTCACACCGTCGTCACAGTTGGAGATCGTGTCGACGCCTGCGACAACATCCGTGCTATTCACGGTCAGCTGGGCGGCTGAAGCCATACTCAAGCCCGCCACACCGATAACGGCAAGGGCAAGCGCGAGCGACTTTCGTGAATTGCGCATCTTCGTGGTAGCCAAGTAGCCATTCCCTTCGTGTCGCGGAATCGGCCATGCCGACCGGAGGGCCCGCATACCCGATCACCTCTATTATCGGCAGTCCGTGGAACCAGACGAGGACGGCTGGGTTGGGATCTCTCCTCCTGCCCTTCGGCACCTCTCTCAAGGTGCCGAACCCGCCGAGCTGCCGTTAACTAATAGCGACCGCAACGCCAAAGATGGAGGACACGTCGATCGACATCGACAAGGGCACGGAGACGGCTGTCGCCGGAAGCGAAGGGAGCGCGACGGAACCCGTCGCGAGGGGGAGACCAGACGCATCCAGGACGGTCACGTCGATCGTCCCGCTGCAGGTGCTTCCCGCGTCGTTGAGATCGCCAACGGTGATGCTGGAGATCACGTATGCGCTGGGGGGGCCGGGCTGATACGTGGGTACGTAAGTCAGGGCGACGCCGTCAGCGTCGCAATCGACAATAGCGTCGACCCCAGCGACAACGTCCGTATCGTTCACCGATAACTGCGCGGCGGAAGCCGTCCCCAGCCCCGCCACACCGATAAGGGCTACGGCAAGTGCGAAGGACCTCCGCGAGTAGCGCACTGACTTCTTCGTCATGGCCATGCCTTCCAGTTGTATGGCCCCAGACGAGTCGACCGGTAGATCAGACAGGTCCGGCACCAACCTCCTTCGGCGGGTTTCGCCAACCTATGAGAGGTGATACCGGACCTGTTCTGATGGACTTTTCGGTGATGGTTCCCGACAATGTCGCCGAGATCACATTCCTAGCTGATTGCCACCGCAACGCCGTAGATGGACGCGACGGAAACGGTGCTCGACAAGTTCACGACGACACTGCCAGCCGCATAGGCGATGGAACCGTTGGCGAGCGCCGCATCGGTGTTGTCCGTCACGGTCACGCTCACGGTACCGGTGCACGAGCCATCCAGGTCACCGATCGTGACCGAGTTGACCGTGTACCCGGGGATCCCCGAGTCGTACGTGGGCGTGTAGCTGACCGTCACGCCATCGGCGTCACAGTCGGAGATGGTGTCGACGCCAGCGACAACGTCCGTGCTGTTCACGGTCAGCTGGGCGGCCGAAGCCATGCTCAAACCCGCGACACCGACAACAGCCAGCGCGAGCGCGAGCGACTTGCGCGAGTTGCGCATCTTCTTGGTAGCCAAGGTACTAGCCCTTCGTGATAGTGATCGGCTCTGGTTGATTCACCAGGGCGACGGTTCGTGGT
>CAZMCU010000052.1:0-8652 GCA_964564915.1 uncultured Demequinaceae bacterium
GCGCGTCGCGTTGCGGGAACATGCGTCTCTATGTATAGTTATGCGCGTGAGCATCTCCGTTGCCGTCGCGGGCGCCTCCGGCTATGTCGGAGGCGAGGTTCTCCGCGTCTTTTCCGCCCACCCCGACGTAGAGTTCGGTGCTCTCACGGCGCATGCGAGTGCGGGAGAACGGCTCGGCGTCCACCACCCGCACCTCAGGGGGTTGGCTGCCCGGATTCTCGAACCGACCACCCCGGATACCCTCAAGGGGCATGACGTGGTCGTCCTCGCTCTACCGCACGGCGCCTCGGCGGAGATCGCGGCCTCTCTCCCCGATGACGTTCTCGTGATGGACTGCGGGGCGGATCACCGGCTCACGTCCGCCGACGATTGGGCGGAGTTCTACGGTGGCGAATACGCCGGGGCGTGGCCGTATGGACTCCCGGAACTCATGACCGGGAAGGGGAACAAGCAGCGGCCCGCCCTCGTCGGGGCTCAGCGCATCGCCATTCCGGGATGCAACGTGACCGCGGTGACACTGGGGATCCAACCGGGGATCGCCGCTGGATTGGTCGACGCGTCCGACATCGTTGCGGTCCTGGCGAACGGGTACTCGGGTGCGGGAAAAGCCCTCAAGCCGCACCTGTTAGCCTCGGAGGCGCTCGGCGCCGCGACGCCCTATGCCGTGGGAGGCCTCCACCGGCACCTCCCCGAGATTCTGCAGAACCTCGCGGCCGCGGGAGCCGACGCGGCGCGGATCAGCTTCACGCCCGTCCTCGTGCCCATGTCCCGGGGGATCCTCGCCACCGTGTCGGCTCCCCTGTGGCCCGGCGTCGACTCCTCCCAGGTTCGGACCGCGTGGGAGCAGGCTTACGCGGACGAGCCATTTGTCCATGTCCTCCCGGAGGGTGAGTGGCCGTCTACATCTTCGACCGTCGGCGCGAACACCGCGCTGATCGGTGTCGGGGTCGACGAGAAGGCGGGTCGCGTCATCACCATCACCGCGATCGACAACCTGGTCAAGGGAACGGCGGGGGCCGCGCTCCAATGCTTGAACCTGGCTCTAGGGATCCCCGAGGTGACGGGGCTTGAGATGAATGGAGTGGCACCATGAGTTGCACCGCACCCGTGGGATTCCTTGCCTCCGGGGTTAGCGGGGGGCTACGGAAGTCGGGGAAGCCCGACATCGCCCTCGTCTACAACCAGGGACCCCTTCACCTGGCGACCGGGGTCTTCACGACGAACCGCGTCGTGGCCGCCCCGGTCGTGTGGAGCAGGCTCGCCGTCGCGGACGGCAGGCTCGACGCCGTCCTCCTCAACTCCGGGGGGGCCAACGCGTGCACCGGACCGCAGGGCCTCGAGGACACCAAGGTTGCGGCCGAACGCGCGGCGGCCACGCTTGAGAAGAGCGGGCGGGAGACGGCGGTCAACGACATCGCCGTCTGCTCGACGGGGCTGATCGGCGTACGACTCCCCATGGACCGCTTTCTCAATGGTGTGGACACCGCGGTTCATGCCTTAAGCCAAGCCGGAGGCCAAGACGCGGCTAAGGCCATCATGACGACGGACAAGGTCCCCAAACTCACCACCGTTCGGCGGGGGGCGTGGTGCATCGGCGGGATGGCCAAGGGAGCGGGGATGCTCGCTCCCGGCTTAGCGACGATGCTCGTCGTCATCACGACGGATGCCATCGTCGACGATCGGAGGCTCACGGGCGCGCTCACCGAGGCCGTGCGGGGCACCTTTGGCCGCCTCGACTCCGACGGGTGCATGTCGACGAACGACACCGTCATCCTCATGGCGTCCGGAGCCTCGGGAGTCACCCCCGGTCCCGACGAATTCGAGGACGCGCTCACCCAGGCCTGCGCCGTTCTCGCGAGGGCGCTCATCTCGGACGCCGAAGGCGCGACGCACGACATCGCCATCACCGTCACCGGGGCGACAACGGAGGAAGCGGCGGAGGCGGTCGGCAAGGCGATCGCGAGGTCCAACCTGTTCAAGGCGGCCATCTTTGGCAAGGACGCGAACTGGGGCAGGATCGTCGCGGCCGCGGGAACGGTGTCGCTAGCCGACGCCCCCTTCGATCCGCTCCTCATCGACGTCGCCATCAACGGGGTGCAGGTGTGTCAGGCGCAAAGCGCGGCGGAGGACCGCTCGCTCGTCGACCTCAACGACCGGGAGGTCTCCATCATCGTCGACCTCCATGCCGGGATGGCATCCGCCACTATCTGGACGAACGACCTCACCCACGACTACATCGAAGAGAACAGCGCGTACTCGACATGACCAAAGCCCTGACCATCCCCGACCTCACTCCTCAGCAGAAGGTCAGCGTCCTCATCGACGCGATGCCCTGGATCGAGGAGTTCAAGGGCGCCATCGTCGTCGTCAAGTACGGCGGGAACGCGATGATTGACGCCGACCTCAAACGCGCCTTCGCCCAGGACATGGTGCACCTTCGGCTGCTCGGATTGCATCCCGTCGTCGTCCATGGGGGAGGACCCCAGATCACGGACATGCTCGGCAGGCTCGGTATCCCCTCGGAGTTCAAGGGCGGGCTCAGGGTGACGACGCCCGAGGCTATGGACGTCGTCAGGATGGTCCTCACGGGTCAGGTGTCGCGCGAGCTCGTCGGGCTCATCAACGAGCACGGGCCTCACGCCGTTGGCCTGTCGGGGGAGGACGCCGGGTTGCTGCAGGCGAGCCGCAAGCACGCCAACGTCGACGGTGCCGCCATCGACGTCGGCCTCGTCGGCGACGTTGTTCGGGTCAACCCCGCCGCGGTTCAAGACCTCATCGACGCCGGCCGCATTCCCGTGGTCAGCACGGTCGCGCCGGATCGGGAGAACCCCGGGGTCGTGCTCAACGTCAACGCGGATCTCGCGGCTGCGGGGATCGCTTCCGCCCTGGGTGCGCGCAAGTTGGTCATGCTCACCGACGTCGAGGGCCTGTACGGGGATTGGCCGAAGAAGGAGTCTCTCATTCGGCGGATTCACGCGACGGAAGCGGAGAAACTTCTGCCGTCGCTCGAGTCCGGGATGGTTCCCAAAATCGAGGCCTGTATTCGGGCGGTTCACGGGGGTGTTCCTCAGGCCCACATCATCGACGGACGCGTCCCCCACGCGATTCTCACCGAGATTTTTACCTCATCGGGCATTGGCACGATGGTTCGGCCGGACGACGTGGAGTTGTGGGCATGAGCGGCATCGTCCCCACGGATGGCGCGGGAACCCTCTCCCGGTATGGCGAGGCCGTGATGGGGACCTACGGCGTGCCCTTGCGGGCGATCGTTCGGGGTGACGGTTCGTACGTGTGGGATGCGGATGGGAACCGGTACCTCGATCTCCTGGGCGGGCTCGCGACCAACGCGCTGGGTCACGCGCACCCCGCGTGGGTACGGGCCATCCAAGAGCAGGCCGCGACGCTCGCGCACATGTCGAACTTCTTCGCGACCCCCGACCAGGTGTTGCTCTGCGAGAGGCTCCTGGAAATCGCGGACGCCCCGCCCGGCTCGAAGGTCTTCCTCTGTAGCACGGGAACGGAAGCGAATGAAGCCGCCCTCAAGTTGGCGCGGAAGAGCGGGAAGACCAAGGTCGTCGCTCTCGAGGGTAGCTTCCATGGGAGGACGATGGGATCTCTCGCGGTGACCTACAAGCCCGCCATTCGGGAGCCGTTTGGGCCGTTCGCGGGCGAGGTGGTTTTCGTGCCCGTGGGGGATGTCTCCGCCCTGGAGGCAGCCGTCGACCACGACACCGCGGCTGTGATCCTCGAACCCATCCAGGGGGAATCCGGTGTGAACCCCCTCCCGGACGCCTTCCTCGCGGCCGCGCGGCGCGCGTGCGACCGGTCCGGAGCCCTCCTCATCCTCGACGAGGTGCAGACGGGAATCGCCCGGACCGGGGTGTGGTTCGCGCACCAGGCTCACGGGATCGTCCCCGACGTCATAACCCTCGCGAAGGGCCTCGGGGGAGGTTTCCCCGTCGGCGCCGTCGTCGCGTTCGGTCCGGAGGTTGCCGGGATGTTCGTCAAGGGGGATCACGGGACGACGTTCGGAGGCAACCCCCTCGCGTGCGCCGCCGCGCTCGCGACCCTCGACACGATCGAAGACGAGGGGCTGATGGAGAACGTCAAGGCTGTCGGTGCTCACATTCGGGAGGCCGCGCTCGCGATCCCCGGCGTCTCCGCCGTGAGGGGTGAGGGGCTCATGCTCGGCATCGCCCTCGAGCGCCCCGTCGCGACGGAAGCGGTCTCCGCTGCCCTCGACGCGGGGTTCATCATCAACGCACCCAACGCGAATACCATTCGGCTGCTGCCCGCCCTCAACGTCACCGCGGCCGAGGTCGACACCTTCCTCGCATGGCTTGAGGGCTACCTGGCAACGACATCGGACGACCCCATGCTGCTCGCGCGGGTTGCGGGAGTCACGCGGGACGCCCGCGAAGGGAGTCAACGATGATTCGCCATTTCCTCAGGGACGACGACCTGTCGCCAACGGAGCTCAAGGAGGTGCTCAACCTCGCCCTCGAGTTCAAGCGCAACCGTCTCTATTCGCGCCCCTTCGAGGGTCCGCGGGCGGTCGCGCTCATCTTCGACAAGCCGACGCTTCGGACGCAGGTTTCCTTCCAGACGGGAGTTGCCGAACTCGGGGGATTCCCCCTCCTCGTGGATGGGAACCTCGCCAAGATCGGGGTGCGCGAGTCGATCGCCGATACGGCGAGGGTCCTCGGACGGCAGGTAGCTGCGATCGTTTGGCGCACGTACGCGCAATCCAACATCGAGGAGATGGCGGAGTTCGCGGGGGTGCCCGTCGTCAACGCCCTCACCGACTCGTTCCACCCGTGCCAGGTCCTCGCCGACCTCGCGGCTGTCGCACAGGCGAAGGGCGGAGTAGATGCCCTCAAGGGGTTGAGGTTTGCGTATGTCGGCGACGGCGCGAACAACATGGCGCAGTCCTACCTCCTCGGGTGCGCCAACGCGGGACTCAACGTCCGCATCGGCACCCCAGAGGGGTACGTGCCCGATCCCGGAATCGTGACCGACGCGAGGGAACTGGCGGTTCGTACGGGGGGCAGCGTCAGGGTGACGCACGACCTCATCGGGGCTCTCGAGAGTGCCGACGTGGTCGCGACGGACACGTGGGTCTCGATGGGCACGGAAGACGAACGCGACGAGAGGGAGACCGCGTTCGAACCCTTCCAACTCACCCAGGCGGCGATGGAGGTGGCCCAGCCCGACGCGATCGTGCTCCATTGCCTTCCCGCGTACCGAGGAAAGGAGATCGAGGCGGCGGTGCTCGACGGTGCGCAATCGATCGTGTGGGACGAGGCGGAGTTCCGGCTGCACGCCCAGAAGGCGCTCCTCACGTGGCTGGTGGGCCGATGAGCGCGGCGATCAGCCCCCACGGCCCCGACTTGACGCCGACGCCGGGCGTCCCCGCGACCAAGGCGGCGCGGCAGGCGTTGATCCGGCGCATCCTTCAGTCGACCGACGTGCGTTCCCAAGGCGAATTGGCGACCGCCCTCGAGTCCCAGGGTCTCGCGGTGACACAGGCGACCTTGTCGAGGGACCTCGTCGACGTGGGAGCCGTCAAGGTTCGCCGGGCGGATGGGGCACTCGTCTACGTCTCCGGAGACTCCGCGGAAGCGCACGAGGACACGGAGGAGCGGCTCGTACGGCTGTGCGCCGAACTCCTCATGACCGCCGACGGCTCCGGAAACCTCGCCGTGCTCCGCACCCCGTCCGGCGCCGCCCAGTACCTCGCGATGGCGATCGACGGCCACGACGACCCCGAGATCGTCGGCACGGTCGCGGGAGACGACACCGTCCTCGTCATCGCGCGCGACGCGAACGGCGGACGACCGCTGGCACAGAAATTTCTTGACCGCGCGACGCGGCAGGCTCATTCACCCGGGAGTCCGGGCACAACAGAAAGTGGGAATCGAGAGCATGGCTGAGCGGATCGTCCTCGCATACTCCGGGGGTCTTGACACCTCCGTCGCCATCGGCTGGATCGCCGACGCCACGGGCGCGGAGGTCGTCGCCGTGGCCATCGACGTTGGCCAAGGGGGAGAGGATCTTGAGGTCATTCGGAAGCGCGCCCTCGACTGCGGAGCGGTGGAAGCCTACGTGGTCGACGCCCGCGATGAGTTTGCGACCGAGTACTGCATGCCCGCCCTCCAGGCGAACGCCCTCTACATGGACCGCTACCCCCTCGTGTCGTCCCTCTCCCGGCCCGTCATCGTCAAGCACCTCGTTACCGCAGCCAAGAAGTTCGGGGCGTCGACGGTCGCGCACGGGTGCACGGGGAAGGGGAACGATCAGGTGCGGTTCGAGGTGGGAATCGTCTCCCTCGCGCCCGACCTCAAGTGCATCGCCCCCGTCCGTGACCTCGCGCTGACCCGCGACAAGGCGATCGACTATGCCGAGAAGAACAAGCTGCCCATCGCGACGACCAAGAAGAACCCGTTCAGCATCGACCAAAACGTGTGGGGCCGTGCCGTCGAGACGGGGTATCTCGAGGACATCTGGAACGCGCCGACCAAGGACGTCTACTCCTACACGGATGACCCCGCCTTCCCTCCCGTCCCCGATGAGGTCGTCATCACGTTCCAGAAGGGCGTTCCGGTCGCCTTGGATGGCGAGTCCGTGACGCCCCTCGAGGCGGTTCAGGAGATGAACCGGCGCGCCGGCGCCCAGGGGATCGGGCGGATCGACATGGTCGAGGACCGGCTCGTGGGTATTAAGTCGCGCGAAATCTACGAGGCGCCGGGGGCGATCGCGCTCATCGAGGCCCACCGGGAGTTGGAGAACGTGACGGTCGAGCGCGAGCAGGCGCGGTTCAAGGCCGTGGTCGGGAGGCGGTGGACCGAGCTCGTCTACGACGGCATGTGGTTCAGCCCCCTCAAGCGGTCGCTCGACGCATTCCTCGCGACCACGCAGGAGTACGTGAGCGGGGACATTCGCATGGTGCTGCATGGCGGAACGGCGATCGTGACGGGGAGAAGGTCGGCGTCGAGCCTCTACGACTTCAGCCTCGCCACCTACGATGAGGGGGACACGTTCGATCAGAGCGCGGCGCGGGGATTCATCGAGATCTACGGCCTCGCCGCTAAGCAAGCCGCGGCGCGGGATGAGGCTTCTGGCGGTGCGGGCAAGAACAAGCGGTAGGAGGAACGATGGCGAAGGCGAAAGCAAGCCACGTTGGCAAGGAGGGTGGCGCGGCGAAGGGACCCGAATCTCAAGGCGCTACCCCATCGAAGGCGGCGACGAACGCCGGGACCCTGTGGGGAGGGCGATTCGAATCCGCGTCGGCCCCCGCGCTCCTCGCCCTGAGCCGCTCGATCCCCGTCGATTGGCGCCTCGCCGACGACGACCTCGCCGGGTCCATCGCCCACGTCCGGGCGCTGGAAAAGGCCGGGGTGGTGACGGGCAAGGAGGCGACGGCCATCGTCGGCGCGCTTCACACGCTTCAAGGCGAGGTTGCGTCCGGCACCTTCCTTCCGCGGGAAGACGACGAGGACGTGCATGCCGCGCTCGAGCGGGGGCTCATCGAGAAACTCGGGCCGGAACTCGGTGGCAAGATCCGCGCGGGGCGAAGCCGCAACGACCAGATCGCGACCCTCATCCGCGTCTACCTCCGGCGCCACGCGAGGATCATCGCGGCGCTCGTTCTCGACGTGGTCGACGCTCTCTTGGAGCAGGCGGACCGGCACATCGACGACCCGATGCCGGGGCGGACGCACATGCAGAACGCTCAGCCCGTGACGATCGCGCACAGCCTCATGGCGTACGCGTGGCCGTTGCTGCGCGATGTCGAGCGCTTGACCGATTGGGACTCGCGGGCGTCGTGGTCACCCTATGGCGCGGGGGCGCTCGCCGGCTCGACCCTCGGGCTCGATCCCGCGGCGGTAGCCGAGAGCCTCGGCTTCAACGGGCCGCTGGAGAATTCGATCGACGCCGTCTCCGCCCGCGACGTGGTCGCGGAGTTCGCGTGGATCGCGGCGATGATGGGGGTGGACCTGTCGCGGATCTCGGAGGATGTCGTCACGTGGGCGACGACGGAGTTCGGCTTCGTCCGGTTGGATGACGCCTACTCGACCGGTTCGAGCATCATGCCGCAGAAGAAGAATCCCGACATCGCGGAGTTGGCGCGGGGCAAGGCGGGCCGGTTGATCGGCGACCTGACCGGGCTCCTCGCGACGCTCAAGGGCCTGCCGCTCGCGTACAACCGCGACCTTCAGGAGGACAAGGAGCCGGTGTTCGACGCCGTCGACACCCTTGAGGTGGTGCTGCCCGCCTTCGCGGGGATGGTCAAGACGTTGCGGTTCCAAGCGGAGCGGACGGCGGCGCTCGCCCCCGCCGGGTTCTCCCTGGCGACCGATCTGGCCGATTGGCTTGCGCGGGAGGGCATGCCGTTCCGCGAGGCGCACGAGGTGGCCGGGGCGTGCGTGCGGTTGTGCGAGAAGCGGGGAATCGGGCTCGACGAGATGTCGGACGACGACCTGGCCGGGATTTCGCCCGCGTTGCGCCCCGAGGTGCGGGAGGCGCTCACGGTGGAGGCGGCGCTCGCGTCGCGGGATTCCACCGGTGGGACGGCTCCCGTGCGCGTAGCCGAACAGGGGAAGGCCGCGCGGGCTCGCGTCAAGCACTTCCGGCCGTGGGCTGCGGGGTAGT
>CAZMCU010000053.1:0-6288 GCA_964564915.1 uncultured Demequinaceae bacterium
ACGACAAGCACGGGGATGGTCATCTCGGCTGGTGTCAGGGAGCCGTGGACGCCGATCAGACCCATCGCGGCGGCGGATTGAACGCGAGAGTCGTACACCGTCGCCCGTCCCGCCATCGCCACCACGACGTCACCAATACGCTCGCGAACCTCCGGGAGAACCTCGCCGAAGAGTCCGGCCTCGATGGCCTCGTCACGGACGGCAACGATCGCGTTCTCCCCGAGCGTCTCCTGCCACCGCACCGCAACCGCGGCGGGGTCGTCCGCGTACACGTGCAAGGCGCGCGGCTCCCCCGCGATGAAGTACACCCCTTCGGCGAGGGCGGGCACCTCGGGAACATCCCAGCGCGGGGCGCCGGAAACGTCCACCATCCCGTGGTCCGCCGTGATGACGAGAACAGCCCCGGCGGGCATCCCCACCGCGAGCCTTCCCAACTCGCGGTCGGCGTCCTCGAGCGCCGCCGTCCACTCGTCCGATTGCCACCCGAAGGAATGCCCCGCGGCATCGATCTCGCCCCAATACATGTACGAAAGACCCGGATTCGCCATCGCCCCAAGGGCCACGTCGATGCGATCGGCCAACCGCTCCGCCCCGACGAAGAGCCCACCACGAAGCACGGCGTGGGTCAGCCCCGACCCCGCGAACCGGGCCTTCCCCAACGCGGTGACCCCCACCCCGATGTCGTGGGCCTCCTCCAACAGGGACGGCTGCCGCTGCCACTCCTCCGCCGGTTCCGCCCCGTCCCACGTGATGAGGTTGGCCATCTTCCCGGTCTTGGGGTTGCGGACGGTGTAACCCGTCATCCCCGTCTGCCCACCCGTCCTTCCCGTACCCAAGAGCGAGAGGGACGCCGCCGTCGTCGAGGGGAAACCCGCGGTCGCGATGACACCGGGGACGGAGCGAAGAAAGGGCGCGTGTCCGCGTCGTGCTTCGAGGTTCATCTTCCCCATTCCGTCAATGAGGGCAACGCACACGTGCCTCGCGTCGGGTATCTCCAGCCGCTTCTGGTCGGCCGACGCGTCACGCGCCGTGACCACCTGGGCCGCCCCGAGTGCGGACAGCGCTCCCGGGAGAACTCCGCCGAGTTCACGCCCGCCGTAGTCGGGAAGGACCATTCCGGCGCGGACGATCCGCTCGGCAAGGGTCACGCGTGTTCCCCGGTCGCGGCAAGCAGTGCCGCCGCGAAAGCCTCGAGCGCGCGGACGCTCGCCTCCCCGTCGGCAAGCGCGCTCACGCGCACCATCGTGTCGTCGCCGGTGACACCACCGGAGTACCCGTGGTCGGCTTCGCAGTTCTCATCGCCGCACGTGGCCGGCTCAAGTTCAATGCGGGCGTGCACCCCCCACCCCACGGCGAGCACCAGCTCGCTTGGCGCGTCCCCCGCGCGAAACTTCTCCGGGTCGTGCACCACGTGCGTGAGCGCGACGCTCGACACCGTTCGCAGCAGCGCGGACTCGACGGTCGCGGCGGCCGCCTGCTCCACCTCGTCCGCCTCTCCCCTGCCGTCGTCGATGTGGACGCGGATGAACCGGGTGGGTGTGATGACAAGGACGGTCATGTGGCGGCGGACCTCGCGGTCCAGGAGGGTGGTCTCCGCGTGCACAAAGTGCGCCCGCACCGGTTCCTTCCCGATGGCCGTGTTGAGCACGTGGGAGGCCAGCGCGGGGTAGTACCCCGCCGCGACGACGGCCTTCTCGAGGGAAGTAGTCACCCTTCGATTCTTCCACCTGGGGGGGTACCCGGGAGCCTCACGGTGACGAGGGCCACGACGCGCCGGATCGGGGGCGGCGAGGGTGAGGCTGCGGAGTGGGAACCGGGCCGCGTGGCAGCCGGACCAGGTCGGAGCCTCGCGAGACAATGCCGGGGAGGCTTGCCCGTTGAATCCCGACAGGTGCCGCAAGCACGAGAGGAGCGTGAAGGTGACGGTCACCCCGGCGATGGACGACGCGCAGGTGGTCGACATCGACGTCACGGAGGAGATGGAGTCCTCCTTCCTTGAGTACGCCTACTCCGTCATCTACGCGCGCGCCCTCCCCGACGCCCGCGACGGTCTCAAGCCCGTCCAGCGGCGCATCGTCTACATGATGAACGACATGGGGCTGCGCCCCGACCGCGCCTACGTCAAGTCCGCGCGCGTCGTCGGTGAGGTCATGGGCAAGCTCCACCCTCACGGCGACCAGGCGATCTACGACGCGCTCGTGCGGATGGCCCAGCCCTTCTCGCTGAGGCTGCCGCTCGTCGACGGCCACGGCAACTTCGGCTCGCTCGACGACGGCCCCGCCGCCGCGCGGTACACCGAGTGTCGGCTCGCCCCCGCCTCGATGGCCCTCACCGCGGACATCGGCGAAGACACCGTCGATTTCGTCCCCAACTACGACAGCAAGCTGACCCAGCCGTCCGTGCTTCCCGCGGCGATCCCCAGCCTGCTCGTCAACGGCGCGTCGGGCATCGCCGTCGGCATGGCGACGAACATGGCACCCCACAACCTCATCGAGGTCGTTTCGGCCGCCCGCCACCTGCTCCAGCACCCCGATGCCACCACTGCCGACCTCATGACCCTCGTCCCCGGCCCCGACCTCCCCGGCGGCGGCAAGATCATCGGGCTCGACGGGATTCGCGACGCCTACGAGACCGGACGGGGCGCGTTCCGGACACGGGCGACGACGCGGATCGAGAAAGTCTCCGCACGACGCGAGGGGATCGTCGTCACCGAGCTGCCCTACCTCGTCGGGCCGGAGAAGGTCATCGAAAAGATCAAGGACGCGGTCTCGAGCAAGAAGGTCGAGGGCGTCGCGAACGTCACCGACCTGACCGACCGTCACCACGGGCTACGGCTCGTCATCGAGGTGAAGAGCGGGTTCGTGCCGGAGTCCGTGCTCGAACGGCTCTACCAGTTGACCCCGCTCGAGGACGCGTTCACCATCAACAACGTCGCCCTCGTCGACGGGGAGCCCCAAACGCTTGGCCTGCGCGACCTGCTAAACGTGTGGGTGCAGCACCGCCTCGACGTCGTTCGGCGCAGGAGCGAGTTCCGGCTCGGCGCGCGGCGCGACCGGCTCCACCTGGTGGACGGGTTGCTCATCGCGATCCTCGACATCGACGAGGTTATCGCGATTGTCCGGGCGGCCGACGACGCCGCCGTGGCGCGCGAACGCCTCATGACCGCGTTCGACCTGAGCGAGCTCCAGGCGGAATACATCCTCGAACTCAAGCTGCGGCGGCTCACCAAGTTCTCGCGCGTCGAGTTGGAGACGGAGAAGGCCAAGCTCACGGCCGAGATTGCCGACCTCGAGGAGATCCTCGCGTCGGACTCCGCCCTCAGGGGGGTCGTGGCCCTGGAGATGGACGCCGTCGCCGCGGCCCATGGCACACCCCGGAGGACCATCCTGCTCGCCAACGGAGGCGGCGGCCAGGCCGGGGGCTCCACGCGGACGGGCTCCTCCGCCAAGGCCGGTCCCGCGACTCCCCTTCAGATCGCCGACGAGCCGTGCTTCGCCCTCCTCTCCGCCACCGGGCTCGTCGCCCGCACCTCGTCCGACCACCCCGTCTCCCGCTCCGGTCGCCGCTCCGCCCACGACGTGCTCCGGTCGGTCGTCTCCGCCACCGCCCGCGCCGATGTCGGCGTCGTCACGAGCGCGGGCCGCATCGTCCGCCTCTCGCTCCTCGACGTCCCCGCCCTTCCCGCGACGGACGAGCCCCCCTCCCTCGGGGGCGGCACCCCGCTCGCCGAGGTGGTCGGCCTCGACCGGGGCGAGGAGGCGATCGCCCTCGTCCCGCTCGGCGGGGACGTTCCCCTCGCGCTTGGCACGGCGCAAGGCGTGGTCAAGCGCGTCGCGCCGGAGGAGGCCCCCCAGCGGCCGTTCTGGGAGGTCATGGCGCTGCGCGACGGAGACACCGTGGTCGGGGCTTCCCTCGCGGACGACGACGCCGAGTTGGTGTTCGTCACCTCCGACGCGCAACTGCTCCGCTACCCCGCCTCGCTCGTTCGCCCCCAGGGGCGCGGCGCGGGCGGCATGGCGGGAATCTCCGTCGACGCTGGCGCGAGGGTCGTGTTCTTTGGGGCGGTTGCGGCCGATGCTCCCCATCCGGTTGCGGTGACCGTCGCGGGGCCCTCAACCGCGCTCCCGGGAACCGCCCGCGGGACGGTCAAGGTCACGCCGCTCGAGGAGTTTCCGCAGAAGGGCCGCGCCACGGGCGGCGTGCGCGCCCACAAGTTCTTGAGGGACGAGGACGGGCTACTGCTCGCGTGGGTGGGGCCGTCCCCGGCTCGCGCCACCTCGACCGGCGGACAGGCCATCCCGTTGCCGACGGATTTCGGTCGTCGGGACGCTTCCGGGACGCCTCCGCGGACGCCGATCCACGGGATTGGGTAGCGGGTCCCGCGACCGTGCGCGCCCAGCGCTCCTAGCGCTCGATCTGGGTGACGTCCCGTACCGCGCCGCGCGCGGCGCTCGTCGTCATGGCCGCGTAGGCCCGTAGCGCCTCCGTCACGGTCCGGTCGCGCGTCGGCTTCCACGCCTTGGCCCCTCGAGCGTCCATCGCCGCCCGGCGTCGGGCCAGTTCGTCGTCGGAGACCACGAGTTCGAGTCGGCGGTCGGCGATGTCGATGAGGATCGTGTCGCCCTCCTCGATGAGCCCGATGGCCCCTCCCTCGGCCGCCTCGGGCGACACGTGGCCGATGCTCAACCCCGACGTCCCGCCGGAGAAGCGCCCGTCCGTGATGAGCGCGCACACCTTGCCCAGTCCCTTGCCCTTGAGGAACGACGTGGGGTACAGCATCTCTTGCATGCCGGGGCCTCCGCGCGGGCCTTCGTACGCGATGACGACCACATCCCCGGCTTGGATCTGGTTGGCGAGGATCGCGTCGCACGCCAACTCCTGGGAGTGGAAGACCCTCGCCGGGCCCTCGAAGTGGAAGATCGATTCGTCCACACCAGCGGTCTTGACGATGCCGCCGTCGAGGGCAAGGTTGCCGAAGAGCACGGCGAGACCCCCATCCTTGGTGTAGGCGTGTTCGACATCGCGGATGCACCCCGCGACACGGTCGAGGTCGGGCTCGTCGAAGTACGTCTCCTTGGAGAAGCCGACCTTGGTGGGTACGCCGCCGGGGGCCGCGAGGGCGCGCTTCTTCGCCTCGTCCGTCGCGGTGGGGCGCCGGATGTCGTTGCGGTCGATCGCGTCGCCGATCGTCGGGACGTGCACCGTGTGGGACTCCCGGTGGATGAGCCCCGCGCGATCGAGTTCCCCGAGGATGGAGAGGATCCCACCAGCGTGGTGGACGTCCTCGACGTGGTAGTGCGACGAGGGGGCGACCTTGCAGATGTTCGGAATCTTGCGGCTGAGCCGGTCGATGTCGGCCATCGTGAAGTTCACGCCAGCCTCGTGCGCGATCGCGAGGAGGTGAAGCACGGTGTTGGTCGACCCCCCCATGGCGATGTCGAGCGCCATGGCGTTCTCGAACGCCTCGAAGGTGGCAACCGACCGGGGAAGGAACGAGTCGTCTCCGTCCACGTAGTGGGCCTTCGCCATCTCGACGATGCGGCGTCCGGCCTCCTCGAACAACCCCCAGCGCGAGGCGTGGGTGGCGACGAGGGTGCCGTTTCCGGGGAGCGACAGGCCGAGGGCCTCGCTCAAGCAGTTCATGCTGTTCGCCGTGAACATCCCCGAGCACGATCCGCACGTCGGGCACGCCGATCGCTCCAGCGCGGCAATCTCGTCGTCGCTGACGGCGTCGTTGCTCGCGTCGACCATGACGTCGACGAGGTCGAGGGATCGCGTCGTCTGCTTGCCGTCGATGACCCCGACAACCTTTCCCGCCTCCATCGGCCCGCCGGATACGACGATGGTCGGGACGTTGAGCCGCATCGCCGCCATGATCATGCCGGGCGTGATCTTGTCGCAGTTGGTGATGCACAGGAGAGCGTCGGCGCAGTGGGCGTTGACCATGTACTCGACGGAGTCGGCGATCAGTTCGCGGCTCGGGAGCGAGTACAGCATGCCGCCGTGCCCCATGGCGATGCCGTCGTCGATCGCGATGGTGTCGAACTCGACGCCCCAACCTCCCGCCGCGTCGATGACCTTCTTGACGCGCTGGCCCATTTCGTGAAGGTGGACGTGGCCGGGCACGAACTGCGTAAAGCTGTTCGCGATGGCGATGATCGGCTTGCCGAAGTCCGCCTCTCCCATTCCGGTGGCGCGCCAGAGGGAGCGGGCGCCTGCCATCGATCGACCGTGGGTGCTGGTTCTGCTGCGATATCCGGGCATGTCCGTATCGTAGCCACGCCGCGC
>CAZMCU010000053.1:6388-8569 GCA_964564915.1 uncultured Demequinaceae bacterium
CGCGCCAACCGGACGAAACGGTCTTACGCGTCGATGCGTCCGCGGTCGAGTCCCACCGCGCCCTGGACGATGAACTCCTTGCGCGGCGCGACGTCGTTCCCCATGAGAAGGTCGAAGACCGCGTCGGCGCGTTCGGCGTCGTCCGCCGTAATCCTGCGTAGGGTCCGCTTCTCGGGATCCATCGTCGTCTCCGCGAGTTGATTGGCGTCCATCTCGCCTAGGCCCTTGTATCGCTGAATGTCCTCCTTGAAGGCGCGCCCGTTGCGCCGCAGCGTGGCAAGGGTCTGCTGGAGTTCGCGCTCGGAGTACGTGTAGATGTACTCGGCCTTCTTGCGCGCGCTCCCCGCCACTTCGACGCGGTGCAGGGGTGGCACGGCCGCGTAGACCCGTCCCGCCTCGACGAGGGGCCGCATGTAGCGGAAGAAGAGGGTCAGCAGGAGGGTGCGGATGTGGGCGCCGTCGACGTCGGCGTCGGTCATGAGAATGATCTTCCCGTAGCGCGCGACCTCGAGGTCGAACGTCTTGCCCGACCCCGCCCCGATCACCTGGATGATGGCCGCGCACTCGGCGTTGTGGAGCATGTCGGTGACCGACGCCTTCTGGACGTTGAGGATCTTGCCGCGAATGGGCAGCAGGGCCTGGAAGTCGGAGCGGCGGGCGAGCTTGGCCGTGCCGAGCGCGGAGTCCCCCTCGACGATGAAGAGTTCGCTCGACTCGGTGTCCGTGGTACGACAGTCCGCGAGCTTGGCCGGAAGCGACGAGGTCTCGAGGGCGTTCTTGCGCCGCGCGATCTCCTTCTGCTTGCGCGCGCTCACCCTAGCCTGCATCTCGGAGACGACCTTCTCCAGGAGCGTGGTGACCTGTTGCTTGGTTTGGGCACGGTTCGACGCGAGGATCTCACCGAGTTCCTGCTCGACGACGCGCGAAACGATGCCACGGATCGGGCCCGTCCCCAGGACCTCCTTGGTCTGACCCTCGAATTGAGGCTCGGGGACGCGCACGGTGACGACGGCGGTGAGCCCCGTCATGAAGTCGTCCTTCTCGATGCGTTCCTCGCCGTCCCTCGCGCTCACCTTGAGCCGACGCGCGTTGACCTCGATCGCCCTGCGGATGACCTTCGCGAGGCCCTGCTCGAACCCGGCGAGGTGCGTCCCACCGTGGGGGGTGGCGATGATGTTGACGAACGACCGCTCGATCGTGTCGTAGCCCTTCCCCCACCGGATCGCGATGTCGACCGCGCACTCGCGCTCAACGTCTTGCGTCACGAGCTCACCGGACGGTGTGATGATCTGAGCGGCCTCGACGAATGTGCCCGTCCCCTTGAGCTCCCACGTATCGGTGATCGCCGCGTCGGGCGCGAGGTGGTCGACGAAGTCCTTCGCTCCCCCGGTCGAGTGGAAGACCTTCTCCGTCGGTTCGGAGGGACCCCGTTCGTCCCTCAGGACGAGTTCCAAGCCGGGAACGAGGTAGGCCGTCTGGCGGCAGCGGGCGACGAGGTCGTCGAAATCGAATCGCGCCGTCTTGGAGAACACTTGACGATCGGCCCAATACCGCGTCCGTGTTCCCGTCACCCCGCGCGCTACCTTCCCTACCTGCTCGAGCCGCGACGCGTCGGTGAAGGGCTCGAATGGCGCGTCCGGTGTGGGGCCGGAGGCGGGGTCGCGGAAGACCCCGGGCTCGCCCCTGCGGAATGCCATGTGGTGGGTGGCACCCTCGCGGTCCACCCACACGTCGAGCCGCTCGGACAGGGCATTGACGACGGATGCTCCCACCCCATGGAGGCCCCCGGACGCCGCATACGATCCACCGCCGAACTTGCCGCCAGCGTGCAGTTTGGTCATGACGACCTCGACGCCCGTCAACCCCGTCTTCGGCTCGATGTCGATCGGGATCCCGCGGCCCGTGTCGCGAACCTCGACGGACCCGTCGCGGTGGAGGACGATCTCGATCCGCTTGCCGAACCCGCCGAGCGCCTCGTCAACGGAGTTGTCGAGGATCTCCCACAGGCAGTGCATGAGGCCACGCGAGTCGGTTGTTCCGATGTACATCCCGGGGCGTTTGCGGACGGCCTCGAGCCCCTCGAGGACGCTGAGGTGCCGCGCGGAGTAATCGGACGGAGGTGCCACGGGGCAAGCCTAGGCGGGAGGGGTGACGTGGCGTTCGAGCCGCGCCGCGTCGGCG
>CAZMCU010000054.1:0-8500 GCA_964564915.1 uncultured Demequinaceae bacterium
GAGCGGAGCGGGGGCCAACGACCCGAACGGGGCGGAACGGGGCGGCCAGCTCGCGCCGGAACTCAGCGTCCACCTCGACAGGACGATCGGCGGCCCCAGCGTGACGAGTCCCGCCCTCAACCCGAGGCCCCCGAGATCCCTGAGCTGATCCAGTTTGAGGACCTTGCCCCCGAGGCGAGGGCGAGCCTTCGCACGCTGAGCAAGGAGAACGCCAAGGACGTGGGTCGACACCTCGTCATGGTGGGCCTCCTCCTCGACGAAGATCCCGAGCTCGCGTATCGCCACGCGCAGGTCGCGGTATCGCGGGGAGGACGGGTAGATGTCGTCCGAGAAGCGGCGGCCATCGCGGCCTACCGCACCAACCGCTATCCCGAGGCCCTTCGCGAGCTCCGGACCGTGCGGCGGCTCAACGGCAGCGCCGAGCACCTTGCGCTCGAAGCCGACTGTGAACGCGGGATGGGTAGGCCGGAACGGGCGATTGCGATCGCACAGAGCCCGGAGGCCCGCACCCTTTCTCCGCTCGCGTCGGTCGAACTCGACATCGTTGTCGCGGGGGCCCGAGTCGACATGGGGGACCCGCACGCCGCCCTTCTTCTGCTTCAGCGAATTCAGGCACCGACGGACGAATCGAAAGCCAGGGTCGCGGAGGCGATGGTGGGAGTGTTGCGCCACCTCGGGCGCGACGCCGACGCCGACGCGCTTGAGGCTACCTTGCCCGCGTGGGACGACGACGAGGGGGCGGAGGAGGAGATCGTCGTCTACGAAACGGCACAAGAGGAGCGGACGGAGAGGCCGAGATTCCCGGAGGAGTCGGAGGAGTCCGACTCGTCGGAGGGATCACCGAAACCCGTAGAGTCCGAAGCTGTACCCACCCACGACCCCACCTCGCCCCCGGACGACCAAGGACGGACGCCATGACCTCGAACCTCGCCACAAGCGTCGGCCCCCTATGGGAGGCGTTCGATACCGCCCTCGTCGACCTCGATGGGGTGACGTACCGCGGGCCGGAAGCGATCCCGGCCGCGCCACCCGCGCTTGCCGCGGCCCGCGACGCGGGAATGCGCCTAGTGTTCGTCACCAACAACGCCAGCAGAAGCCCCGACGATGTCGCACAGCACCTCACCGAGGTGGGTATTCCAGCGACGTCGGCGGACGTCTTCACCTCGGCCCAGGCCGCGGCGGAGATCCTCGTCGCGAAGGTCAAACCCGGAGGAAAGGTCCTCATCGTCGGAGGAGGGGGATTGCGGTCGGTGGTGCTGGAGAAGGGTTTCGAGGTTGTGGACTCGGCGGCGGACAAGCCGGACGCCGTCGTCCAGGGGTGGCATCCCGACGTCGGATGGAGAAGTCTCGCGGAGGCCTCGTACGCCGTACGCGCGGGGGCGTACTTCCTGGCGACGAACAGGGATCTCACGTTACCCAACGATCGCGGTATCGCTCCCGGCAACGGCTCGCTCGTCCAAACCGTTGTGACGGCCTCCGGCATCGAACCGGAAAGCGCGGGAAAGCCGGAGCCGGAGATGTTCCGCATGGCCGCTGCACGAGCGGGGGCCCGCACCCCCCTCGCCATCGGAGATCGGATCGACACGGACATTCGGGGTGCCAACGCCGCGGGCTGTGCGAGCCTGCTGGTGCTCACCGGGGCCAGCACCGTGAGGGACCTTCTCCGTGCCGTTCCCGAGGAGCGGCCGTCGTTCATCGGGGGGGATCTCGCCTCCCTGGGGGACGTGCACACGGCGCCGACCTCCTCGGACGGATGGTGGAATGCCGGGTCGTCGAACGCTCGCATCGCGGAGGGACGGCTCGAAACGAGCGGAGAGGGAGGCATCGACTCCCTCCGGGCGGCGTGCGCCGCGGCGTGGGAGGCGGCGGACCAAGGTGAGGCGACTCACATTGAGTCGTTCTCCTCTTTCGGGTTACAGTGAAGGTATGGACGAGATCGAGCAGCACCGCGATAGCCTCGGAGAGGTCTCCTATCCGCCCGTGGTTGAGGAGGCACTCAAGGAGGTTTCGGAGCTTCCGGACGATCCCGAGCAGCAGGCCGAGTTTTTCGACAAGGTGCAGAACGCCTTGACGTCGCGTCTCCGCGACGAATCCTAGAGGCTCCGTGCGACTAGACCGCGCGCTCGCCGCGCGGGGCTTGGCACGCTCCCGAACCCATGCCCAGGCGTTACTCGAATCCGGCTGCGTCCGGGTCGATGGCGTCGAGGTGGTGCGCCCCGCCACCGATGTCACGGACAAGCAGACCATCACTCTCAACGAAACGGGCGATTTTCATGTCTCGCGAGGGGCACTCAAACTACTGGGTGCGCTCGACGCCTTCTCGCGGGGCGATCGGCCCGGGAACGGCCTTGCCGTCGAGGGGAGGCGTTGCCTGGACGCCGGGGCCTCGACCGGGGGATTCACGCAGGTCCTCCTGGAACACGGGGCCGTCTCCGTCCTCGCCCTCGACGTGGGCCACGGTCAAATGTCCCCCCGTGTCGCCGCGGACCCGAGGGTAACCTCGCGTGAGGGCGTCAACGTCCGCTACCTTGACCCTCCCGAACCGGGCCAAGCCGTCGACCTCATCGTCGCGGACCTCTCCTTCATCTCGCTCACGCTCGTCATCGACCCTCTCGCCTCCTGGCTGGTCACGGGGGGAGACGCCGTCGTCCTCGTGAAGCCTCAATTCGAGGTTGGGGCGGCCCGTCTCGGAAAGGGTGGGGTGGTGCGAAACGACGCTGTGCGCATCGACGCCGTGTCTCGCGTCGCCGCCGCCATGGCCGAATCGGGCCTTCCCATTCTTGGGGTCGCGCGCAGCCCCGTGTCGGGGGCGGATGGGAATGTGGAAATCTTCTTGTGGGGTCGTAAGACGTGGCAGGCTAAGGACGACGCCCTGAGCGCGACGGCGCTCATCGAGGCCATCGAGTGCGAGGTGAAGGGAGCAACATGAACCGCCGGATCCTTGTGGTCGCGCACCCGGGGCGGAAACGGGCAACCGACGCCCTTGAGGGCGCGATCGAGGCGCTGACCGAGCTGGGGACCGAACCCGTCACCGAATACACGCACGGCGTGACCGAACCCGTGGAAGCCGTCCTCGTCCTGGGGGGTGACGGCACGATGCTGCACGCCGTCGAGATGACGAGGGGATCGGACATCCCACTGCTGGGAGTCAACTTCGGGAGGGTGGGGTTCCTCGCGGAAGCGGAGCGGGACGACATCCACGTCGCGGCAAAGGCCCTCGCGACGGGGGCATACTCCGTCGAGGAGCGGCGCACTCTCGACCTCATCGTCACATACCCCAACGGGTCGACGGAGGAGGGATGGGCACTCAACGAGGCGACGATCGAACGTACCTACCCGCGCCGCACCCTTGAGGTCGTCGTCGAGGTGGACGGCCATACGCTCTCCACCTTTGGCTGCGACGGGGTAGCCATCTCGACCGCGACCGGCTCCACCGCCCACGCCTTCTCCGCTGGAGGACCCATCCTCTGGCCCGACGTCGACGCCCTCCTCTTCGTCCCCCTCGCCGCCCACGCGCTCTTCTCCCGTCCCCTCGTCCTCGGGCCACGCTCGACCCTTGGGGTTCGCGTCGCCCGCACGTCGTCCACGCCCGGCACGGTCGTGTGCGACGGGGCGCGGGTCATCGAGGTACCGCGGGAAGGTCTGGTCCAGGTTCGGCGGGGGGAACACACCGTCCACCTCGCGCGCCTGACCAATTCCACCTTCAGCGAGCGACTCATCCAGAAGTTCTCGCTGCCGACCAAGGGCTGGAGAGGCGAACTCGACGCAGAGGATGCGGAGGCCTAGCGTGCTGCACGAGTTGTCGATCGAGAACCTCGGTGTCATCGCGTCCGCTCGATTGACCCTCGCCTCGGGTCTGACGGTCGTCACGGGCGAGACCGGCGCGGGAAAGACGATGGTGTTGACGGGCCTCGGACTCGTCACCGGGGGGAAGGTTGCGTCGGCGATCGTCCGGACCGGAGCCGATGTGGCGCTCGCCGAGGCGGTCGTCGACGTGCCGGAGGGATCCGAGGCGGCGAGCCTGCTCGCGGAAGCGGGCGCCGTGCCCAACGAGGACGGGACCATCACCATCTCCCGATCGCTCGGTTCCGCCGCGCGAAGCCGCACGGTCGTCGGCGGACGCCAAATCCCGCAGGCGCTTCTTGCGGATTGCGCCGACGACCTGGTCACGGTGCACGGCCAGGCGGACCAGGTGCGCTTGCGATCGGGTTCTCGGCAGCGGGAGATGCTCGACCGATACGCGGGGGAGGAGCATTTAGGAACGCTCACCCGGTACCGGCAAACGTGGGCGTCGCTCCTGGGGGAGCGCGACGAACTCGCGAGGCTGGAAAAGGGTGCGGAATCCGAACGGATGGCCATCTCCCACATGCGGGACGACCTTGCGGCCATCGCCGAGGTTGACCCCCAGCCGGGGGAGGACGAGACGCTCGCGGCAGAGGCCACGGTCCTGGAGAACGCCGAGTCCGTGCGCCGGGGAGTGGCGGAGGCGGCGGAGACCATCGCGGGAGACGACGAGCGCACCATCATCGCTTCGCTCGAGTCCGCGCGGCGCGCTCTCGCCGAAGCCGTCCGTCATGACGAGTCGCTTGCCCCCATCGAGGCTCGCCTCACCGAGGCTTCGTACGGCCTTTCGGACGCCGCGAGCGACCTCACCCGCTACCTTGTCGCCCTCGACGCCGACCCGGCCCGCCTGGAAGTGGTCCAGGAGCGCAGGAGCGACCTCGCGGCCTTGTGTCGACGCGTGGGCAGGAACCTTGAGGGGGTGCTGGTGTACGCGCAGGAAGCCGCGACCCGGGTTGCGGAGCACGACTCGTGGGATGAGAGGCTCGAGGCGCACCGTGCCGAGGTCGCGCGGTTGGAAGCCGAGTCGGCCGACCTCGCCGCGACGCTTGCCGAGGGACGTCGCACCGCGGCCGCGACGCTCGCCGATGCCGTGAATGCCGAACTTCGACAGTTGGCCATGGCCTCCGCGACCTTTGGTGTGGGCGTCACGGCGACCGAGCAGGGTCCCTTCGGATCGGACACCGTCGAGATGACTCTGTCCGCGCACCCCGGGGCGCCGTCGCGTCCCGTCGCGGATGCCGCGTCCGGGGGTGAGTTGTCGCGCATCACCCTTGCCCTTGAGGTGTCCCTCGCGGCGGGAAACGTTCCGGCCGAGCACACCTTCGTCTTCGACGAAGTCGATGCGGGAGTCGGAGGCAAGGCGGCGATCGACGTCGGACGTCGCCTCGCCCTCCTCGCCCGGACCCAGCAAGTCCTCGTCGTCACCCACCTCGCCCAGGTAGCGGCGTTCGCCGATCACCACATCGTCGTCACGAAGAACACGGACGGAATGGTGACCACGTCGCAGGTTCGGGAGGTGACGGGCGAGGATCGCATCCAGGAGGTCGCGAGGCTGCTTTCCGGCCAGGAAGACTCCACGACCGCACGCGCCCACGCGCTCGAACTCATCGAAGGCTCCTCGCTCACCCGATAGGCATGGCACGATAGGGGCATGAAGGGACTCCCCACGTTGTCATTCTCATTGCCGAGTTGGGCGAAAAGAAAAAAGAAGGAGCCCGACCTTTCGCTGAAGGGGTCGGTGCGCGTCGACCCGGACCCCATCCACCTTGCCCGGAGGCTCCACCACGGAGACGTGGCCGTCATCGACGTCATGGACCTCGACCAGCGGGCGGCGGAAGCACTCGCGGCGGCGAAGCCCGTTGCCGTCCTCAACGCGCAGGATTCGATCTCCGGTCGCTACCCCAATGGCGGGCCGCTCGTCCTCGCGCGTGCGGGCATTCCCCTGGTCGACGGCCTCGGGAGGGACATCTTGTCGCTCCGCGACGGAACCAAGGTACGTATCCTCGGTGGCGACGTGTCGCGAGGAGACGCGAAGGTTGCCTCGGGAAAGAGGCAGGACCTTGAGTCGATCGCGACGGCGATGGAAGGGGCGCACGAAGGCTTGAAGGTCCAACTCGAGACCTTCGCGGCGAACGCGATGGACGTGGTCAGTCACGAATCCGGATTGCTCCTCGAGGGGGCCAACCTTCCGGACGTGACGACGAAGATGCAGGATCGCGCGGTCGTCATCCTGACCACCGGTTTCGAGCACATGGAGCAGATCAAGGCCATTCGAGGGTTCTTAAGTGACCGGCGTCCCGCGATCATCGCGGTTGGCGAGGGTGCCGACGTCGCCATGGGCCACGCCTACGCCCCCGACATCATCGTGGGCAAGGTCGAGGGGGTTTCGGACGAGGCTCTCCTCTCCGGTGCGGAGGTCATCCTTCACGATCCGTCGGGACTGGACGCGGGCGAGTCCCGCCTCGACGCCCTCAACATCAAGCACTCGACCTCGCACGTTGCCGTGGAGAGCGAAGACCTTGCGATTCTCCTCGCGCGGGCCAACGGGGCGAATGTCATCGTCACGGTCGGCGTTCGCGCGAGCCTCTTGGATTTCTTGGAGAAGGGGCGCACGGACGCCGCGGGGACCTTCCTCGCGCGCCTCGTGGCCGGCGGCGACCTCATCGACGCGGGGACCCTCGCTAAGGTCTACCGTCATCAATACTCGCCGTGGACCCTCGTCGCCCTCGTCCTCTCCGCCCTGTTCGTCCTCGGAAATGCCCTCGCCCTCACCCCGGGCGGTGCGGAGTGGCTGAGGAGCCTATGGCCGACCGTCGCATCCTGGTTTGGAGGCACCTCGTGATTGACTTTCGTTACCACGTTGTTTCGCTGACCGCCGTATTCCTCGCCCTCGCCGTGGGTGTGGTCCTGGGTTCCGGCCCCCTCCGCACGGCCCTGGTGTCCGAGTTAACCAACCAGACGCAAGAACTTCAGGGCGCGCTTCGTGATTCTCAAGCGGAGACGGCGGATGCCATCAGGACAGGGGAGATGGGCCAGGAGTTCGTGGCGCAGGCCTCGAGCGACCTCATCGGCGGTTCGCTCGACGGTCGCCACGTCGCCATCATTCGGTTGCTTCAGCCGGACGGGGCCGAGATCACCAACCTGCGCGAGCGGGTTGTCGAGGCGGGCGCTCTGGTGACGG
This sequence comes from uncultured Demequinaceae bacterium, assembly GCA_964564915.1. GTDB lineage: Bacteria > Actinomycetota > Actinomycetes > Actinomycetales > Demequinaceae > JAFGBM01. The sequence goes on from CAZMCU010000054.1 coordinate 7,025, forward strand.
CCAACCTAACGATCGAGCCTGACTGGACGGACGAGGGGCAATCGGCCTTCCGTACGGCCTTCGCCTCGCAGGTCGCGAGCAACGTCGTCGGGGTGGATTCCACGGTCGCGCCGGACCGGGTCCTCGCCCATGCGCTCGCTCAGGTGCTCGTTCCCACGGAGTTTCCGGAGGGCACGGAAACGGAAGTGACGTCCGCGACGGCCAACCCCGCCGACCGGTCCGCCGTGCTCTTTGACTTGCTTAAGGGGGCGGAATTCGTTACGGGAACCGTCTTGGGGGAGGTGGACTCCGTCATCTTCGTGGTTGGTCCCGGCCCGGAGGCCGAAGAGGATCTCGCCTATATCAGCGGGACGTTCTCGGACCTGGTGGGGATCATGGACCAGTACGTCGACGGAACAATCGTCGCGACGGGCCCTGCGAGGGTCGGTGACCTTGAGAGCACCATCCAAGCGTCGGCTTTGCTTCAGGACAACGTCACCACCGCGCTCGATAGCCTCAACTACTACGGTTCCTTCACGATCGTCCTCGGCCTCGCCAAGGAGGTCACGGGTGTCGTGGGGCACTACGGCTACGGTGACGGGCTGCAGCTCTACCCCGGGAGGGTCCCGGCGACATAGCGCGGGCGCGATAGCGGCCCCATCGTCCACCACCGTCGAGTTGTGCACGCAACGTCGTGTCGCGCCCCGCGCGTCGGAGCGTGGGGCCCGCGGGACTGTTAGGATTGAAGCCCGTGGAGCGAACCCGTCATTCCGGCCCCGCGGAGCACATCACGCGACATGTATTCGTCACCGGCGGTGTCGTCTCCTCCCTAGGAAAAGGCCTCACGGCGTCCAGTTTGGGGCGCCTGTTGCGTTCCCGCGGCCTTCGCGTGACGATGCAGAAGCTCGACCCCTATCTCAACGTCGATCCCGGCACGATGAACCCCTTCCAACACGGCGAGGTCTTTGTCACGACGGACGGCGCGGAAACCGACCTCGATATCGGGCACTACGAGCGATTCCTCGACGTCGAGCTCAGCGCGTCCGCGAACGTCACCACCGGGCAGGTGTATTCGCAAGTGATCGCCAAGGAGCGGCGCGGCGAGTACCTCGGCGATACCGTCCAGGTGATTCCCCATATCACGGATGAGATCAAGAGGAGGATGCGCGCCCAGGCCGCGGACGATGTCGACGTCATCATCACGGAAATCGGGGGAACCGTGGGCGACATCGAGTCTCAACCGTTCCTGGAGGCGGCCCGTCAGGTGCGTCACGACGTCGGCCGCGACAACGTCTTCTTCCTTCACGTCTCGCTGGTGCCCTTCATCGGCCCGTCGGGGGAGCTCAAGACGAAGCCGACCCAACACTCCGTCGCGGCGCTCCGATCGATCGGTATCCAGCCGGACGCGATCGTCTGTCGCGCCGATCGCACCATCCCCCAAAGCGTCAAGAACAAGATCGCGCTCATGTGCGACGTCGAGATCGAAGCGGTCGTCAC
>CAZMCU010000055.1:0-7987 GCA_964564915.1 uncultured Demequinaceae bacterium
GGCTGCGGCAAGTACAAGCGCGTCCGCTACCGCGGCATCATCTGTGAGCGCTGTGGCGTCGAGGTGACCCGCTCCAAGGTCCGTCGCGAGCGGATGGGGCACATCGAGCTTGCCGCCCCCGTCACCCACATCTGGTACTTCAAGGGTGTCCCGTCGCGCCTCGGCTACCTCCTTGATCTCGCACCGAAGGACCTTGAGAAGGTCATCTACTTCGCCGCATACATGGTGACGGAGGTCGACGTCGAGGGCCGTCAGGAGGACCTCCCCTCGCTGCGCAACGAACTTGAGGCGGAGAAGAAGCAGATCGAGAACCAGCGTGACGTCGACATCGAGGCCCGTGCCAAGAAGTTGGAGACCGATCTCGCGGAACTTGAGGCGGAAGAGGCCAAGGCCGACGTCCGCCGCAAGGTTAAGGAAGGCGCCGAGCGTGACATGGCGGCCATCCGCAAGCGCGCGGACCAGGAGATCGACCGGCTCGTCCAGGTTTTCGATCGCTTCCAAGGACTCAAGGTCCAGGACCTCGAGGGCGATGAGACGCTCTATCGTGCCCTCTCGCGCCGGTACGGTTCGTACTTCAAGGGATCGATGGGGGCCGAGGCCATCCAGAAGCGCCTCCAGGACTTCGACCTTGAGGCCGAAGCGGAGAAGTTGCGCGAGATCATCGCGAACGGCAAGGGCCAACGGAAGACGCGCGCGCTCAAGCGACTCAAGGTGGTCAATGCCTTCCTGACAACACCGAACACGCCGGAGGCGATGGTCCTCGACGCCGTCCCCGTCATCCCACCGGACCTTCGCCCGATGGTCCAACTCGACGGTGGCCGCTTCGCTACGTCCGACCTCAACGACCTCTACCGTCGCGTCATCAACCGCAACAATCGCCTCAAGCGGCTGCTCGACCTCGGCGCGCCCGAGATCATCGTCAACAACGAGAAGCGCATGTTGCAGGAGGCTGTTGACGCGCTGTTCGACAATGGCCGCCGTGGCCGCCCCGTCACGGGTCCGGGTAATCGCCCGCTCAAGTCGATCTCCGACATGCTCAAGGGAAAGCAGGGCCGGTTCCGTCAGAACCTGCTCGGCAAGCGCGTCGACTACTCCGGCCGTTCGGTCATCGTCGTCGGTCCACAACTCAAGCTGCACCAGTGTGGCCTCCCGAAGCAGATGGCGCTCGAGCTCTTCAAGCCCTTCGTTATGAAGAGGCTCGTCGAACTCAATCACGCCCAGAACATCAAGAGCGCCAAGCGCATGGTCGAGCGCAGTCGTGGGGAGGTGTGGGACGTTCTCGAGGAGGTCATCACCGACCACCCCGTGCTCCTGAACCGTGCGCCCACGCTGCACCGACTCGGCATCCAGGCGTTCGAGCCCCAACTCGTCGAGGGTAAGGCCATCCAACTGCACCCGCTCGTCTGCGCGGCGTTCAACGCCGACTTCGACGGCGACCAGATGGCCGTCCACCTCCCGTTGTCGGCTGAGGCTCAGGCGGAAGCTCGCATCCTCATGCTGTCGAGCAACAACATCCTTAAGCCGTCCGACGGTCGTCCCGTGACCATGCCCTCGCAGGACATGATCATCGGCCTCTTCCACCTCACGACCCTCCGCACGGGCTTGCCCGGTGAGGGGAAGGCCTTTTCCTCCCAGTCCGAGGCCCTGATGGCCCTCGACAGTGGGAGTCTGGCCCTGGGGTCGGAGATCACGCTGCGGATCGACGGCGGCACGGTTCCCCCGATCGACTGGGTAGCGCCCGAGCGATACCAGCCGGGAGACGAGTACCTCCTCAAGACCACCCTGGGTCGTTCGCTCTTCAACGACTTGCTTCCCGTCTCCTTCCCGTTCGTCAACAGGGACGTGGACAAGAAGGTGTTGGCCGACATCGTCAACACCCTTGCCGAGCGCTACGAGAAGGTCGAGGTCGCCGCATCGCTCGATGCCCTGAAGTCCGCTGGCTTCTATTGGGCGACGCGCTCCGGCGTGACGATCGCTATCGGCGACGTCGCGACGCCCCCCGGCAAGCAGGAGATCCTCGACCGCTACGAGGCGCAGGCCGCCAAGGTTCAGGACCAGTTCGAGAACGGTCTTATCACGGACGACGAACGGCGCCAGGAACTCATCGATATCTGGACCCAGGCGACGAACGAGGTGGACAAGGCGATGCGGGAGAACTTCCCCGAGCGCAACACCGTCCACATCATCGTCGGTTCTGGCGCGCGCGGTAACTGGATGCAGGTTCGTCAGATCGCCGGTATGCGTGGCCTCGTGGCAAACCCGAAGGGCGAGATCATCCCCCGCCCGATCAAGTCGAACTACCGCGAGGGCCTGTCCGTCCTGGAGTACTTCATCGCGAGCCATGGCGCCCGCAAGGGTCTTGCCGACACGGCCCTCCGGACCGCCGACTCCGGTTACCTCACGCGGCGTCTCGTCGACGTGTCTCAGGACGTCATCGTGCGTGAGGGAGACTGTGGCACCGATCGTGGTCTGACCATGGCGATCGTCCAAACCGACGCCAACGGCAAGGTGACCAAGCACGATCGCGTCGCGACGTCCGTCTTCGCCCGCACCCTTGCCGTCGACATCGTGGACGCCAAGGGTCAGGTGCTCGCGAAGGCGGGGGAGGACCTCGGCGACGTCCTCATCGATCAGTTCATCGCCGCCGGTGTCACCGAGGTCAAGGTGCGCTCGGTTCTCACGTGCGAGTCGAAGGTGGGGACGTGTGCCATGTGCTATGGCCGTTCCCTCGCGACTCGCGAGCTCGTCGACATCGGAGAGGCCGTCGGTATCATCGCGGCTCAGTCGATCGGCGAACCCGGGACCCAGTTGACGATGCGGACGTTCCAGACCGGTGGTGTGGCGTCCGCGGACGACATCACCCAGGGTCTGCCTCGCGTCCAGGAGCTCTTCGAGGCTCGCACCCCCAAGGGCGAGGCTCCGATCGCGGAGCTCGAAGGTCGTTTGACGATCGACGACTCCGAGGTGAGTCGCAAACTTGTCGTCATGCCGAAGGAAGGCGACGAGCCGATCGAGTACCCAGTGACCAAGCGTGCGCGCCTCCTCGTCCAGGATGGTGACGACGTCGCGGTAGGTCAGCAGTTGGTCGCCGGAGCCGTCGATCCGAAGAACGTGTTGCGCGTCCTCGGGCCGCGCGCCACGCAGAAGCACTTGGTGGACGAGGTCCAAGAGGTCTATCGCTCCCAGGGCGTGGAGATCCACGACAAGCACATCGAGGTCATCGTTCGGCAGATGTTGCGCCGGGTGACCGTGCTGGATTCCGGTGACACCCAATTGCTTCCCGGTGAATTGGTGGAGCGCGGTCGTTTCGAAGCGGCCAACCAAGAGACCGTCACGGCGGGTGGCAAGCCCGCCTCGGCTCGGCCGGAACTCATGGGCATCACCAAGGCCTCCCTTGCGACGGAATCGTGGCTCAGCGCCGCGTCGTTCCAGGAGACGACGAGGGTGCTGACCGAGGCGGCGATGGGCGGTCGATCCGACAGCCTCTTCGGACTGAAGGAAAACGTCATCATCGGAAAGCTCATCCCCGCGGGTACGGGTCTTCAGCGGTACCGGAACGTGGCGATCGAGCCGACGGAGGAGGCGAAGGCCAACCTGTTCCCAACCTTCGGATACGAAGAATGGGACGGCCAGTACTACGGGGGCTCGGGTACCGCCGTGCGCCTGGAGGAATTCGACCTTCCCCGCAACGACTAATGGATGGACGCCGGTCGGTCTCGCATTGACGGGCTTGCGTCAATCCGGTAGCGTGGTGGGCCGTGCCCGCGCCGTCGGGCTCATCCTTGTATGCCTTGATCGTTGAGGAAGCAAGGCGCGACACGCCCGGGCGCGGGGGTCGGGCAACGACCATACGATGACCACACCAGAACGAACAGACGGAGATGTAGTGCCCACGATTCAGCAGCTGGTCCGCAAGGGCCGGACGCCCAAGGTTTCCAAGACCAAGGCGCCCGCGCTCAAGGCGAGCCCACAGCGCCGCGGTGTTTGCACGCGCGTCTACACGACTACGCCGAAGAAGCCGAACTCGGCCCTTCGGAAGGTTGCTCGCGTGCGCCTGTCGAGCGGCGTGGAAGTCACCGCCTACATTCCCGGTGAGGGCCACAACCTCCAGGAGCACTCGATCGTCCTCGTTCGTGGTGGCCGTGTGAAGGACCTCCCCGGTGTGCGCTACAAGATCGTCCGCGGTTCCCTCGATGCCCAGGGCGTCAAGAATCGCCAGCAGGCCCGCAGCCGCTACGGCGCGAAGAGGGAGAAGAAGTAATGCCTCGTAAGGGACCGGCCCCCAGGCGGCCCGTCATGAACGACCCGGTCTACTCCGTCCCCGTCGTGACGCAACTGATCAACAAGGTTCTCAAGGAAGGCAAGAAGTCCGTCGCTGAGTCGATCGTCTACGGCGCCCTCGAGGGCGTTCGCGAGAAGGCGGGTCAGGAACCGGTCGGCGTCCTCAAGCGCGCTCTCGACAACGTTCGCCCGTCCCTTGAGGTCCGCTCCCGCCGCGTCGGTGGCGCGACCTATCAAGTCCCGGTCGACGTGCGGCCCGCGCGCGCCAACACCCTCGCCCTCCGCTGGCTCGTCGACTTCGCCCAAGCGCGTCGCGAGCACACCATGACGGAGCGCTTGACGAACGAAATCCTTGACGCCTCCAACGGCCTCGGTGCCGCGGTTAAGCGTCGCGAAGACATGCACAAGATGGCGGAGTCCAACAAGGCCTTCGCTCACTACCGCTGGTAAGCGGTCCAGAGACTTAAGGGGAACAGCTGTGGCGCAGGATGTGCTCACCGACCTGAGCAAGGTCCGCAACATTGGGATCATGGCTCACATCGACGCGGGCAAGACGACGACGACCGAGCGAGTCCTCTACTACACGGGGATGAACTACAAGATCGGCGAGGTCCACGACGGCGCCGCGACCACGGACTGGATGGAGCAGGAGCAAGAGCGCGGTATCACCATCACGTCCGCCGCGGTTACCTGCTTCTGGAACAAGCACCAGATCAACATCATCGACACCCCCGGGCACGTCGACTTCACGGTTGAGGTCGAGCGTTCGCTTCGCGTGCTCGACGGCGCGGTCGCGGTGTTCGACGGCAAGGAAGGTGTCGAACCCCAGTCCGAGACCGTGTGGCGCCAAGCCGATAAGTACGACGTCCCCCGCATCTGCTTCATCAACAAGATGGACAAGCTTGGCGCGGACTTCTACTTTTCGGTGCAGACGATCATCGATCGCCTCAAGGCGCGGCCGCTCGTGATCCAGCTCCCCATCGGCGCGGAGGCCACGTTCGTTGGCGTGGTCGACCTGGTGACGATGCGCGCGCTCGTGTGGCACGGAGAGACGGAGCTCGGCGCCAAGTACGACGTCGAGGACATCCCCGCGGACATGCTCGATAAGGCTCAGGAGTACCGCACGCAGTTGCTCGAAGCGGTCGCCGAGACCGACGAGCACTTGCTGGAGAAGTACTTCGGTGGCGAGGAGTTGACGGTCGAGGAAATCAAGGCCGGCATCCGCGCCATCACGGTCAAGGGTCAGGCGTATCCGGTACTGTGCGGCTCCGCGTTCAAGAACAAGGGCGTCCAGCCGATGCTCGACGCGGTCGTCGACTACCTTCCCTCCCCAACCGACGTGCCCTCGATCATGGGCCACGAGGTCGGCGACCCCGAGAAGATGCTCGAGCGCCACTCCGACGCCAAGGAACCCTTCTCCGCGCTCGCCTTCAAGATCGTCGCGCACCCGTTCTTCGGGAAGCTCACGTACATCCGCGTCTACTCCGGGCACCTCGACGCCGGGTCCGAGGTCCTCAACGCGACCAAGGACAAGAAGGAGCGCATTGGGAAGATTTTCCAAATGCACGCCAACAAGGAGAACCCCGTCGACAGCCTGACCGCCGGCCACATCTACGCGGTCATCGGCCTCAAGGACACGACGACGGGCGACACCCTGTGCGACAAGACCAAGCCGATCGTCCTCGAGTCGATGACGTTCCCCGAGCCTGTCATCTCCGTCGCGATCGAGCCGAAGACCAAGGGTGACCAGGAGAAGTTGGGAACCGCGATCCAGAAGCTCGCGGAAGAAGACCCGACGTTCCGCGTCAAGCAGGATGAGGACACCGGTCAGACGATCATCTCCGGCATGGGGGAACTTCACCTCGACATCCTGGTCGACCGCATGCGACGCGAGTTTAAGGTCGAGGCGAACGTCGGCAAGCCGATGGTCGCCTACCGCGAGACGATCAAGTCCACGGTCGAGAAGGTCGAGTACATCCACAAGAAGCAGACGGGCGGTAAGGGCCAGTTCGCCAAGGTTCAGGTCACCCTCGAGCCACTGCCGATCGAAAGCGGTGTGCACTACGAGTTTGTCAGCGCCATAACGGGTGGCCGGATCCCGCGGGAGTTCATCCCGCCGGTCGACGCCGGTATTCAGGCCGCGATGGAACTTGGTGTACTCGCGGGTTACCCCGTGGTCGGCATCAAGGCGACACTTGTCGACGGTCAGTATCACGACGTCGACTCGTCGGAGATGGCGTTCCAAATTGCCGGTTCGATGGTGTTCAAGGAAGCGGCCCACCGGGCCCATCCTGTGCTCCTCGAGCCCATCATGGCCGTCGAGGTGCGTACGCCGGAGGAGTATATGGGCGACGTCATCGGCGACCTCAACTCTCGTCGTGGGCAGATCCGTCACATGGGTGAGGCTCACGGTGTGAAGGTCATTGACTCCCTCGTCCCGTTGTCTGAAATGTTCGGGTACGTGGGTGACCTCAGGTCACGGACCCAGGGTCGCGCCGTGTACACGATGCAGTTCAGCAACTACGCCGAGGTGCCTCGGAACATCTCCGAGGAGATCATTGCCAAGACCCGGGGCGAATAGTCCCACCGGTTGACAACAGGAAAACAAACGACCAGTAGGGGCGCGGAGAATTCCGAGTCGCTACCCGAGTCTCGATCAGGAGGAAGTCCCCATGGCTAAGGCCAAGTACGAGCGGAGCAAGCCGCACGTGAACATCGGCACCATCGGCCACGTCGACCACGGCAAGACCACGCTGACGGCGGCGATCTCGAAGGTGCTTCACGACAAGTATCCGGATATCAACCCCTTCACGCCCTTCGACGATATTGACAAGGCGCCGGAGGAGAAGGCCCGCGGTATCACCATCAACATCGCCCACATCGAGTACCAGACGGAGAAGCGCCACTACGCTCACGTCGATGCTCCTGGTCACGCCGACTACATCAAGAACATGATCACCGGCGCGGCTCAGATGGACGGTGCCATCCTCGTGGTCGCGGCGGACGACGGCCCCATGGCCCAGACCCGCGAGCACGTGCTTCTCGCCAAGCAGGTGGGCGTTCCCTATCTGCTCGTGGCGCTCAACAAAGCCGACCTGGTCGACGACGAGGAGATCCTTCAGCTCGTCGAGGTCGAGGTTCGTGACCTTCTCAGCGCCCAGGGCTTCGATGGCGAACACGCCCCCGTGATTCGCGTTTCCGCGCTCAAGGCCCTTGAGGGCGATGCCAAGTGGACGGCGACCGTTCAGGAGTTGATGGACGCGGTCGACGAGAAGGTGCCGGAACCGGTGCGTGAACTCGACAAGCCGTTCCTGATGCCCATCGAGGACGTCTTCACCATCACCGGCCGCGGCACCGTCGTGACCGGTCGTGTGGAGCGCGGCAAGCTCAAGCTCAACTCCGAGGTTGAGGTCGTCGGGATTCGACCGCCGCAGAAGACGGTCGTCACCGGTATCGAGACCTTCCACAAGTCGATGGACGAGGCGCAGGCGGGCGACAACACCGGCCTCCTGCTTCGTGGCACCAAGCGCGAGGACGTCGAGCGTGGTCAGGTTGTGGTCGCCCCCGGCACCACGACACCCCACACTCAGTTCGAGGGCAAGGTCTACATCCTCAACAAGGACGAGGGTGGTCGCCACAACCCCTTCTACTCGAACTACCGTCCGCAGTTCTACATCCGCACCACGGACGTCACCGGCGTCATCAC
>CAZMCU010000056.1:0-7864 GCA_964564915.1 uncultured Demequinaceae bacterium
GCGGGACGCTTCGGCGCAGAATTCGATGGGGTGGTTGTCATGATTCCCTCCCGGGTTGGTCGAGCACTGTTCCCAGCCTATTCGCCGTCGCTTCGCCGCGATACCCGAGTGTCTCGCTGAGCGACCGTTCCGCACCACACGTTTCGTCAACCCATCAGCGCAAATCGTCAAACACCCGCGTCACGCACGCGGGCAGAATCGAACGCACCAGCCCACCGGGGACTGGCCACATACGTCAAGGAGGGATTGCATGGAAATCAGTCTGAGAGAGATCGGGACCGTGTCCCAGGGCACGCACGCCCGGATCACGCTAGACCAAGAAAACGCCCCAGGTTTGGATGGGCTCGAAGGCTTCAGCCATGTGCAAGTCCTCTGGTACGCACACAACAACGATTCGTGGGATCCACGAGGCCTCTCCATTCCTCAGCCTTATCGCAAGGCACCCGAGTCACTTGGGGTTTTCGCAACACGCTCGGAACGTCGGCCAAATCCCCTCCTCCTCAGCGTCGTTCAGGTCACGGGAATCGATGTCGAGTCGGGAACAATCGACCTTGCGTGGATCGACGCGGAGGACGGATCGCCGGTGCTCGACATCAAGCCCTACCACCCGGCCGTCGACCGCGTTCGTGACGTGAAGGTCCCAGCCTGGTGCCAGCACTGGCCTCAGGCACTCGAGGAGAGTGCGGACTTCCCTTGGCAAGAGGAGTTCATGTTCTGACATCGATCGGGATGAAGATCTCGGTCGCCCCGGCATCGGTGTATTGCTGAAACTCCCACGACGTTGCTGACCGGACGTCGTGGGAGGCGAGGTAGTCGCGGTAGATGAACTCGTAGGTATCGTGGATCGTCGCGATGTCACCGGGATGGACGAAACGAAGGTAGGTCGCCGCCGGAATCGTGCGTGTCGTGAAGAGTGGTTCTTGCTCTACTCCTTCCTCGACCCGAAGACCACATAGGATGGCGAGGCCGGCGAGTGCCTCGGTCTCCGGCCAGGAAGACAGTTGGCAGAAGGACTCCGGTTGAATCCGGGCGCGGATGCGGTCCTGCACCTGCATGAACGATTCCCAGTGTCGGTGAAAACCTGGCGTTCCTTCCTCAACAAAGAAGGCGAGTCCCGCCAGGTGGAACTCATCCATGCCGACCGTTTCCGGCTCGGCAACGGCCCGTTCCACACGTGGACGGGCAGGGGAGGCCCTCCACACGCCGTCGGAAGGCATCCGACCCGACTCCCTCACACGGATTGGCGCGACACCGAACCTCCTCCTGAACGCGCGGGAGAACGTCTCGTAGTCCTGAAACCCGGCGCGCATGGCGATCCTCCGAAGGGGCTCGTCAGTCCCGATCACGGCTCGCGCGGCTTCCGTCAGTATCCGGCCCAGCATGTACTCCTTCGGTGGGGTGCCGGTGACCGCGGAGAACAGCCGAGTGAAGTGATGAACCGAGTACCCCGTTCGGCGCGCAAGCTCCGCGACCGTCTGAATAGGCGCATCACCCGACGGCGAAACGAGGGAGTCCTCGAACACGCCGATTGCACGGACGATGTGGTCGTACCCAGTCATGACTCGTGGAAGCGTACTCCACCCATACCTGGCACGAGCGGGAAGGCCTCCCGCGTCATCACTACTCCTCTCCTAAACGATCGCGGCGAAACCCTTCTCCAGGTCCTCCAGGATGTCGTCGATGTGCTCGATCCCGACGGCGAGACGCACCGTTCCGGGAGTGACGCCCGCGATCGCCTGCTCCTCCGGCGTTAACTGGCTGTGCGTCGTCGTCGCTGGATGGATGGCGAGCGACCGGACGTCGCCGATGTTCGCGACGAGTGAGTGCAGCTCAAGGGCGTCGATGAACGTGCGGGCAGCGTCGGCGCCTCCCGATAGCTCAAACGCGAGCACCGCACCCGCGCCCTTCGGCACATACTTCGTCGCAAGGGCGTGCCACGTCGATGACGGCAGGCTCGCGTACGCGACCGCTGTCACCTCGGAGCGCTTCTCGAGCCATTCCGCGACCTTCTTCGCGTTCTCGACATGGCGCTCCACTCGTAGCGATAGCGTCTCGAGACCCTGGGCGATCAAGAACGCGTTGAACGGTGAGATCGCCGACCCGAGGTCGCGCAACAGCTGGACACGCGCCTTCAGGATGAAGGCAAGGTTCGCCCCCAACAAACCTCCAACCCCGAGGTCCTTCGCGTAGGTCAGCCCGTGATAGCTCGGATCGGGCGTGTTGAAGTTGGGGAAGCGACCGGGATCCTTCGCGTAGTCGAACGTGCCGCCGTCGACGATGACGCCACCAATGGCCGTCCCATGCCCTCCGAGGTACTTCGTCGCCGAGTGGACGACGATATCGGCGCCCCACTTGAGCGGCTGGGTGAGGTACGGCGTCGCCACGGTGCTGTCGACGATGAGCGGAACCCCGGCGTCATGCGCGATGCCGGCGACGCCTTCGATGTCCAGCACGTCTCCCTTGGGGTTGGGGATCACCTCGCCAAAGAGCGCCTTGGTGTTGGGGCGAACGGACGCCTTCCACGACGCGAGGTCGTCCGGGTCGTCGACGAACGTCGTCTCGATTCCGTACTTCGGCAGCGTGTAATGAAGGAGGTTATACGTTCCCCCGTAGAGCGACGGGGAAGACACGATGTGGTCACCCGCCTCCGCGATGTTGAGAAACGCGATGGTCTCCGCGGCCTGCCCGGAGGCAAGCAACAGCGCCCCGACCCCGCCCTCGAGAGCCGCGATGCGTGCTTCCACGACGTCCTGGGTCGGGTTGCCGATGCGGGTGTAAATGGGGCCGAGGTCGGAAAGCGCGAAGCGGTTGGCCGCCACGCTCGTGTCCTCGAAGACGAAAGACGTGGTCTGGTAGATCGGTAATGCACGGGCGCCCGTCGCCGCGTCGGGCGTCTGCCCGGCGTGAATCTGAAGCGTCTCAAATCGGTGATTCGTGGTCATGATGTAGGTCTCCCTTGGCGTTGTGGTGGGGAAAGGTGTCCCCGCCACACGCGGCGGAGGCATGACGCCACCCGCGGGCCCGTGACAGGGCTTGCGGTGGGCACGTGAGGGGGTGTGGCCCGTCTAGGGGCAGACCGAAAAAGTCGGCAAGGCGCCCAAGCGGGCGCACGTCAAACGTGCGCTAGATCAGCGACACATTCGACGAATGAACATGTCGCGAGGTTAGGGCATCCTTCGTCGGAATGCAACTCGGTACCCACGCACAGCACCAGCACTCGGTGTCGTTCCTAGGAACGCGAGAGGAGGCACACGTGGCGTGCCTAACCCCTAGACCACCTCACGCAATTCCCCCGTGTGGACGTCGAACACAAAGCCGCGCACCTGGTCGCGTCGCGGAATGAACGGGCTCATCCTGACCCGCTCCATCGACTGCCGGAGGTCCACGTCGATATCGGTAAACGATTCCGGCGACCACGCGGGTTTCTGCCCGGTCTCCTTGAGGAGCGCGTTCCGCAACTCGTCGTCGGTGAAGGTGAGGGAACCACAATCCGTGTGGTGCACGAGGATGATCTCCTGCGTCCCCAACTTGCGCTGGGACACGACGAGCGAACGGATGACGTCGTCCGTCACGACTCCCCCGCCGTTGCGGATGATGTGGGCGTCACCGACCTCGAGACCGAGCATCGCGAACACGTCGAGGCGGGAGTCCATACATGCGACGACGGCGAGCTTGAGCCGCGGGGGTAACGGCCGGTCGGGCGTGTACGACGCGGCGTAGGTGGCGTTGCGCTTCAAGAGTTCGTCGGTGATTCCCATGGCGGTGCCCCTCGTGTCGCGGTTGGAGAAAGCCTAGGCGATGAGACCCCACGGGGACACGCGCGCACCGCGCCTACGCGGGGGCGGGGAGGTAGCGCATCGGCGGCACGTCAATGAGGTCGATGCGGCAGGCCTTCGCGGCGCATGAGGGAACGGTCTTCTTGAGATCTACCTTCATCGTCTCGACGCCACTCGCAGGGACTGACAGGAGGGAGGTCGCGGGTTTTCCACAGATTTCTCCGACGCGGGCTCGGTGATGCCAGGCTCGATCTGCGGGTCGCCTTCGGCCGCCTGCGAGACCATCGAGCGGAGTTACCCCAAGCGCGGAGGAGGAAGCGTGGCGAAAATCGCGTTCAAGAAATACAGCGGCACCGGCGTTTGCGACGTCTGTGGGGCGAGCGTCGGCGCGAACGAGGCCTATCTTGTTCCGGTCGACGTCTTCTACTCGTCTGCCAAGTACAAGAAGAGCCTCCAGCACAATCCTCTACGGCTGGCTATGGGTGGTAGTCCCAACGACGATATGGACGCATACCTGGCGAGAATGCGAGCGATGGACCCAACCGAGTTCTCCGCTTGCTGCTCTACCTGCGTGGCGCTGTTCACCTGACACTCCGCCGGTCCGCGCTTGGAAGCGCTTTGATCACCGTGCACCGGACGGACGCTCGTGCCAGAATCGCAGCAGGAGGCTAATCATGTTCCAACCGTTGCTCCCCGATATCGGCGGCAGCCCGGCTTGCGAGTGTTTCCATGGCTAAGCGCACCCCTGCGGCGAACCACCCCACGGTGCCCGGGGTCGGCCCCACAGTCTTTGCCTTCCTGATCCATAGCGAGCCATCCGATCCCCTGATGGGGATGTTTACGCAAAGCGTCGTTCTCGAGGACTCGGATGAGGAAATCGCTGGGAAGATCCGACGAAACCTCGGTAGCGAGGGGCCAGTGGACATCATCGATCCGAAGGACTGGGCTGCACCGAAGATCGTGAACTCCTCGCAAGACGCGATTCTGGCGAAGTGGACGGAAATCACCGAGCAAGCGGAGAAGTATCTGCACCGGAAAGCGTCCTCCGAGGTCAGCGCCCAGCAGTTGTGGAACACCGGAATCATTCTGGCGAAGCCGAACAGCGGTCGAGTCTTCTGCGTCTTCGACTCGTCGAAGTGGTGAACCGCCGGAGATAGGAAGACATGGCAAAGAAGAAAGCGGGTGCGTCGGCGGATGAGGCGTCGACCCCGGGTGGCATCGAGTTTCGATTGAGGCAACACATCGACAGGCTTCACGAACACACGAAGGGGAGTCCTGGGGGAGATGGCCTCCGAGCCCTGAGTAGTGAACTCCTGGCCACGTCGATGCTGTCGTGGGCCGTCGCGACGATCGCGGCCAAGCTACCTGCTAGGACCGGTGTCTCCAGCGAGGGATGCGACTTCGATGACTGGTACGTCGCGGTAACCGTGTGTTCTGAGGTGGACCCGCCGAGCGTCGCGGCTGAGATGCCTGGTGGTTACTTGGCCTACATGAACGACGTGACGGCGCCAGCGTGGGCGCATCCCTCCGGGCGCAAGGTCGCGCACTGGATCTACTGCTACGACGGCGAGCGTTGCGGCGTGCACCTGACGATGATCCCGAACCCCCACTTGCCGAGAACCAGTCCTCCCCTCATTGCGCAGGACTTGTTGACTACCGCAGAACGTCGGCAACTCAACATCACCAGCGCCGGGTAGGACCCCTAACCCGCTCCGGAGCCCGTCACAGGACACGCGTACGCAGGATCTGTTCGCCCCGAGCATCGTCCTGATCGCGAGCAAGATGCGAATGTTCGGCCAGAACTCAACGGAGGTCACCCACGTCCCCGACCAGTTGATAGCGGCCTACCTCTCCGATCTCCAGCTGACGGATTCCCATTCTGGCGTTGCCCGGTTCTGGGGCCGGGCGTACAGTCGTTGCCGGGTGGGTGCTCGGCGCGGGTTCGCGTCCGGGGTGTCGGGGTTAAGGAGCCGGAGACGTGACGAGGCGTCGCGCGCTATCGGAAGACGTGGGAGAGTCGACACCCCACGAGCCTCGCGCACGCCTGTCGAAGGTCCTCGGCTTGATCATTGCGGCAGATCCCGACGAGCGCCGTCAAGCCTTCCTCACGACCCGCATCCTCGTGTGGCTCTTCGCCACCCTCACCACGGCATACCTCGTTTTCTACCTGATCGGCCCACCCGGGGATGCCTTTCCGATCATGGTCAATGCCATCGCACTTCCGGTCTACCTCGCTGCGCTCTTCTTGTTACAGAAAGGTTGGCAACTCACGGCGACCGTCATGGCCCTGGGGGCGGCTACGGCCCATATCCTCGTGGTCTCCGAATTCTTCGGATGGCAAGCGGGCTTCCACTTGTACTACGGTGCCGCGGGCCAGATGGTGTTTATGATCTTCACCGACCGCCAAGCCTGGTGGCGATGGGTGTACCTCATCATCGCTCCCTCGGCGTTCGTGTACTGCCAGGTCTTCCTCGGACCGGAGGAAGCACGGTTTTCGATCAACCCCAACTTGCGAAACGTCCTGTTCTCCGCCAATGCCGTCATCGCCGGACTCCTGATGTACGCCCTCGCGGTCGTCTCCCACCAACGAGCCCACATCGCCCAGGTCATCGCCAAAGATGCCACCGCCCGCGCGGAGTACCTCGCCAGTACCGACGCCTTAACTGGCCTAGCGAACAGGAGGCCCGTGATGATCGAGTTGGACCGCCTCGCCCAACCCGAAGCGGAGACGTACTGCCTCGCCATCGCGGACCTTGACGGGTTCAAGAATCTCAACGACACGTTCGGGCACTCATGCGGCGACATCGTGCTCGCAGCCGTCGGTGCGACCCTCCGAGCGAACGTCAGAACAACGGATCTCGTCGGCCGGTGGGGCGGCGAGGAGTTCATCTTCGTCCTTCCCCACTCGACGTTGGCGGAAGCCGAGGCGCGTGCCGAGCGGATACGGTCTACGGTCGAGGCCCTCGACATCCCCTGCTCGGGTCACTGCCACACGATCACCATCTCGGTGGGTGTGGCGGACGGGGATCCCACCACCGCGGGGTTCCGTGTTCTCAAACGAGCGGACGACGCGATGTACGACGCAAAAAAGGCCGGACGCAACTGCGTGAGGACGCGGGGACGAGAGACGTCTTCTCGCCGTGGAAGCACCGACGACGTCGCTACGAGATCTCTTCGAATCGGCGGGCTCGAGGCTTAGCCGACGGGCGATGGACGCGGCGGCTCCTCAGCAATTGCCCTCCCGACACGTTAGGCTCAATGTGCGAGTCGACACGATTCGGCGACTTCGTCCCAGCCGAGAGGAGGCCCATGTCCCGCGTTTTCGTTACCGGCGCCAGCCAAGGGATCGGGGCGGAAACCGTCCGTCAACTCCTCACGATGGGGCACGAGGTGATCGCGCATGCCCGCAGCATCACCCGGGCGGAGCAAATCAAGACCACAACCCCGGGAGTTTCGGGGGTCGCCATCGGTGATTTGGCTGTCATGGACTCGACTCGCGAACTCGCGCGTCAGGCAAACGAGCAGGGTCCCTACGATGCGATCGTCCACAACGCTGGGCTCGGCGGAGAAGGCGAAGCACGCCAGGAAAGCTCCGACGGGCTCGAACTCATCTTCCACACGAACGTCGTCGGCCCGTACATGCTCACGTGCCTCATGCCGCTCGCGCCGCGCATGGTCTACCTCTCGAGCGGGCTCCACGCCAACGGAGTGTGGTACCCGGACGACCTCCAGTGGAAGTCGCGGCCATGGCAGGGGATGCAGGCGTATAGCGACACCAAGCTTCACGACTCGATGCTCGCGTTCGAACTCGCCGCGCGACACCCCGAGATCGCCGTCAACGCGGTCGACCCCGGATGGATCAAGACGAACATGGGAGGACCCAGCGCCCCCGATCCGGTGAGTCTTGGCGCGGAGACCCAGGTGTGGCTGGTCACGTCCGACGACCCGATCGCGCACGCCTCTGGCCAGCACGTCAAGCGCCACAAGGTACTCGACCCCAATCCGACGGTCCGCGACATTACCGCGCGGGCGGCGCTCGTGGCCGAGCTCGAGCGGATCACCGGCCTGACGCTCCCGTAGGGCCACGC
>CAZMCU010000057.1:0-5653 GCA_964564915.1 uncultured Demequinaceae bacterium
GTGCCCGAGAAGGCCTACGCCCCGGTGAACACCAACGCGACGTTGTGACCGCCGAATCCGAACGAGTTGTTGATGCCGACGAGGTCGCCAGCAGGCATGTCCCGCGGGACGTCCCGAACAAGGTCCACCTGAAGTTCGGGATCGGGCTGAGTCACGTTGATGGTGGGAGGCGCCTTGCGATGGTGCAAGGCGAGGATGGTGAACACCGACTCGACGGCGCCAGCTCCACCCAGCAGGTGCCCGGTCATCGACTTCGTGGCGCTGAGCAGCACCTCGTCAGCATGCGAACCGAGCAGGTTGCGGATGGCCCGCGCCTCGATCATGTCCCCGACCACCGTGGACGTGGCGTGGGCGTTGATGTGGGACACGTCGTCGGTCCCCAGGCCCGCGTCCTTGAGTGCGAGGTCCATCGCCCGAGACTGTCCCTCGCCATTGGGTTCGGGAGCGGCGATGTGGTACGCGTCCGAGGTGAGGCCGATACCGGAGACGTGGGCGTAGATCCGTGCCCCTCGGGCCTTGGCGAATTCCTCGGATTCGAGCACCAGGATTCCCGAACCCTCTCCCATAACGAAGCCATCGCGAGTGATGTCGTAGGGGCGCGACGCCCCCGCAGGGTCGTCGTTGCGGCGGGAGAGAGCCCGCATGGCGTCGAACGCGGCGAGGCAAATGGGGTGAGTGGCGGATTCGGCCCCGCCACACACGACCACGTCCGCACGACCGTAGCGAATCATGTTGGCGGCGGTGGCGATCGCCTCCGCCCCCGAAGCGCACGCGGACACCGGGGCATGCGCCCCGGCCCGCGCGCCCATCTCCAACTCGACGTAAGCCGAGGGAGAGTTGGGCATCAGCATGGGAACCGTCAGGGGAAGGATGCGTGCCGCGCCCTTCTCCCGAAGCGTGTCCCAACCGTTCAGCAGCGTCCACACCCCGCCTATCCCGGAGGAGACGGCGACGCCGAGGCGCTCGGGGTCAACCTCGGGGGAACCGGCGTCCTTCCAAGCCTCCCGGGTGGCGACGATCGCCAGTTGGGCGGAAGGGTCCATGCGCTTCGTTTCCGGGCGCGTCAGGACCTCCTCCGGCGAAACGGCGATCTGTCCAGCGATCATGACCTCCAGGCCGTACTTCTCGTCCCAGTCAGTCTCGAGCGTCCGGACCCCGGAGCGGCCCGCGAGGGCACCCTCCCAGGTCGAGGGGAGATCCCCGCCGAGCGGCGTGGTCATCCCCAGTCCGGTCACAACGACGGTGGTCATGTTCTCTCCGTGGGTTGGTCAGGATTGATGTGGGCTGATGCGTATGGACAAGGGTGACTAACTCTGTGCCTTGGCGATAAAGGCGACGGCGTCCTGAACGGTGACGAGGTCCTTGACGTCCTCGTCGGGGATGCGGACCCCGAACTTCTCCTCCGCGAGGGTGACGATCGTCATCATCGAAAGCGAGTCGATGTCAAGGTCGTCCGTGAAGGACTTGGGGCCGACGACGTCGGAGGCGGCGATGCCGGTTTCCTCCGCGACGATTTCCGCGAGGCCCGCGAGGACCTCGTTCTCTGACAATGCCATGATTCTTCTCCTTGGGTTTTTCCGGCGCGAACCGGGGTGGGCAGTCCCACATTACGGAAGGGCTTAGGGAAGCGCGACCACCTGGGCCGCAAAGACGAGTCCGGCTCCGAAGCCGATCTGGAGGGCAAGGTCGCCCGAGGTCACCTGGCCGTCACGGAACAGGCGCTCCGTCGCCAGGGGGATCGAGGCTGCGGACGTGTTCCCGGTGTCGACGATGTCGTGCGCGATGGCAACCGTGTCCGGCAAGCCGATTCGTTTCGCCATCTGGTCGATGATCCGGATGTTCGCCTGATGGGGGACGAAGGCCTTGATGTCGGAGGGCTGGAGGCCAGCGACCTCGATCGCCTTCGCCGCGACGTCGGGTAGCTCGAACGACGCCCACTTGAATACCGTCTGCCCTTCCTGGATGAGGGTGGGGAAGGGGGTGTCCCGGTTGTCGCGGACGTCGAGCCAGGAGGCGGTCATGCCAACGAACTTGGCGCCGTCCTTCGAGCCCCAGACGGTCGGACCGATCGCGGGGGTGTCGGACGGGCCGACGACGACCGCTCCGGCACCGTCTCCGAGGAGGAAGGAAATGGAGCGGTCGGTCGGGTCGACGAAGTCGCTCATCTTCTCCGCACCGATGACGAGGACGTAGGTGCTTTGCCCCGACCGGACGAGGGCATCCGCCTGGGCGATGCCGTAGCAGTATCCGGCGCAAGCGGCGGAGATGTCGAAGGCGGCGGCCGTCGGGCACCCGAGGCGAGCCCCGAGTTCGGGAGCTCCGGCGGGCGTCATGTTCGGGTGAGTGATGGTCGAGAGGATGACGGTGTCGATCTGGGAGCTATCGATGCCGGAGGCGGCGAGGGCGTCGCGCGAGGCCTGTTCCGCGAGGTCGAGGACGGACGTCTCGGGCTTGGCCCGCATCCGTGTGACGATTCCGGTTCGCTGCTGAATCCACTCGTCGGACGAGTCGATGGGGCCCGCGACGTCGTCGTTGGTGACGGCGATCTCGCCCCGAGCAACCCCGAGGCCCATGAGGCGGGCGAATTCGGGGCCCTGGGTGGTGCGAAGAGTAGTCATGAGTTCTCCAGCAGTTCTCTGGCGGCGTCGAGGTCCGCGGGGGTCTTGAGGGCGACGGTGGGGATGCCTTTCATCGTGCGCTTGGCAAGGCCGGTCAGTACCCCGCCGGGCGCGACCTCGATGAAGCCGGTCACGCCGCGCTCCACCATAGCCTCTTGGCACAGGTCCCAGCGGACGGGGTTGGCGACCTGGGCGACGAGACGGTTCAGGGCGTCGTCGCCGGTGGTGACGATGGTGCCGTCGGCGTTGCTCAGGAGGAGGCACGTGGGGTCGTGGCGGACGACGCTCTCGGAGGCCGTCCGGAGGACGTCGACGGCGGGGCGCATCGTCGCGGTGTGGAAGGCGCCGGCGACTTCGAGCTCGATGACCCTGGTCCCGGCGGGGGGAGCGGCGACGAGGACATCGATCGCGTCCTTCGAGCCAGCCGCGACCACCTGTCCGGCTCCGTTCATGTTCGCGGGAGTGAGGTCGAGGGCGGCGAGGGCAGCCAGAACATCCGTGGGGTCGCCACCGAGGACGGCGGCCATCGAGGTGGGTTCGGAGGCGGTGGCCGCGGCGGAGGCCATGGCGTGACCTCGGACGGCAACGAGTCGCACGGCGTCGTCGTCCGTCATCACGCCCGCGAGAGCGGCGGCACCGAACTCTCCGACGGAGTGCCCGGCGACGAGACCCGGCGCGGTCTCGCCGAGGAGTTCACGGGCGGTCGCGAGGGCGGTGGCGACGAGAAGTGGCTGGGCGATCGCGGTGTCGCGGATGGTATCGGCGTCCGAGGTAGTGCCGTGGGCGACGAGATCGAGTCCCGCGGCGCCCGAGAACGCGTTGAGGCGTTCGGCAACGGAGGGAAGGTCGAGCCAGGGGGTGAGCATCCCGGGGAACTGGGCGCCCTGCCCGGGGCACACGATGGCGAGCACCTCACTAGGGTGCCGCATCGGACGGTTCACGGCGCACCCGGCGAGGCCAAACTCGCGCCCTACGTTTGTATGTTTCCTACAAATCCACCTAGAGGGGAGCGTGACTCGAGTCCCGTAACCTTCCGAGGGAGAAGGCAGTGGAGAGCACCATGGCGTCGCGCGTGTGCAACGCGTCCCAATTCGTCAGCTCGGAAACCTTCTTCAAGCGGTACCGCACGGTATTCGGATGGACGAACATTGTCTTGGCCGTCAGTTCGAGCGACCGCCCGCAATCGAGGAATGTTCCGACCGTTTCCTTGAGTGCGCCACCCGCGCGCGCGATCGGGTCGTACGCGATCGCCAGCAGCCGCTCTCGCGCGCTCGCGTCGCCCACGAGCACGCGTTCGGGTAGCAAGTCATCCGCCATAACGGGGCGGGGGGCGAGCGACCACGCGGGAGCGGCGACGACGCCGGCGAGGGCGGCGCGCGTGGAGCGGGCGACATCGACGAGGCTCGCGGCGGGAGGGCCGATCACCACGGGGCCGGAGCCGAAACTCGGGAGGAGGGCGCGGGAGAGATCCTCAAGGTTCGCGTCGCTACGAGCGATGACGATGAGGTCCTGGCCGTGGATGCCCGTGAGGGCGCCCCGTGCCGCGCGTCGGATGGTTCGCCGCAATTCGGCCGATTCGACCTCGCCCAGAGTCCCCTCCGTGACCCCGACCATCACGAGTGTCGGCCCCGCCTTCCACCCCAGAGCGGCCGCGCGTGACGGAAGGTCGTGGTCCACCTGGCCGCGGACCAAGGCATCGACGACGAGGGCCTCAAGCCGTGCGTCCCACGCACCCCTGACCTCCGCCGCTCGCGCATAGACCTCGGCGGCGCTGAACGCGATCTCCCGCGAGTACCGCAAGATGGCCTCGCGAAGTTGCGCCTCCGCGCCGGGAGAGGCGAGATCGTCGCTGTGATCTTCCACCACCTTGACGACGGTGCGCACGATCGAAAGGGTCTGTTGGAGCGAAACGGAGCGGGTCAGTTCCGGGGGTGCGGCCCCAAAGACCTCCGCCGCGCCGCGTTGGGTGGCCTCGGTGTTGGCGAACCACTGGACAAAGGAATTGATGCCCGCTTGGGCGACGGTGCCGACCCACGAGCGCTCTCGGGCGGGAAGCTCGCGGAACCATGCGTACTCGGTATCGAGGCTCTTGATGGCGGCGGTCGCGAGCATGCCGGTGCCCGCCTTGAGGCGGCGAAGCGTGTCGCTGCGAATATCGCCCTTCATGACGCCACTATAGGGGGACGTTGTCGGATTCGGACAAACCCTGGTGCCCACGGCGCCACGCCACTAACGTGGGGGTTCGGTTGCGACATCGGTCGCGGGTGACGTGGAGGTGAGTCGAGGTGGGCAACGGCAGCGAACGCGACACGCCCGGTCTCGACACGGCGCCTACCCCTGCCGCGGGCAGACCGATTCTGGGGGGAGCGCTCGGCGCTCTCGCCGCGATCCTCGTCGTCACGATCCTCCAGCACGGCGGAATCCTGCCCGCCGAGCGGCTCGTCGTGTTTGGGATCCTCGGCTTCGGCATCGCGGGTGGAGCGTTCGCCCTCGCGACGACTCACACGCTGCGCCCGTCGCCCGAGGGGAGGCCCTTTGCCATCGTGCAATACGTGGCCGTGGCGTCCCTCGCGTTCGGGTTGACGGGTATCCCGGCTTTCCTCGGGCACGGAGAACTGACGGGGGGATGCACCCTCCGGGCGTCCAGTACGGGGGTGTGGACCACCCCGGGGGAGACGTCCCCGCTCGACCCGTTCGTGATCGATCCGGACCACTCGGTCATGTGGCAGGTTGAGACACCGGAGGCGTTTCCGTACTGGGAGGGCGACGTGGCCGTCAACCTTGGCGGATTCACGGTGACGCTATGGACCCAGGCGAATACCAACGGTGAGCTCGTGACGAGGTGGGAGGGGACGGAGGACGCCCCCGCCGACCTCGAGAGCGTTCGCGACGAGACCGGGTTCACCCTTCGGGGCGTCTATCACGTGCAGGGGAGGATGCGCGCCCGCGAAGGCTGGTGCGTCGCGGACGTGTACGTCGTTGTCCCACCGTCGACGATCTTCTCCGGCCCGATCCTCGCGTGGTCGTGGGTGGGG
>CAZMCU010000057.1:5753-7592 GCA_964564915.1 uncultured Demequinaceae bacterium
CCGGCTCCGCCCGAGCCATCGAGCATGGATGCCGGTAACGTTGGTCGGGGAACCAGAGATTCAACTCCGCGGAGCCCGGCTCGATCCCGAGGCGCGGCCCCGCTCGGGAAGGAGGGCATTTGTTATGGCGTCCCGCGCGAAGTCAACAGCCACCCCTCGTCCGGCGAACGATCTCGCCTCGATCCCCCTCGCCGAGGTGGAGAAGCAACTCGGCACTTCTCCGGACGGGCTGAGCCAGGCAGAGGCGAAGGAACGGTTGGCGAGATACGGTCCGAACGAGATCGTCGAGCGCAAGGCCAACCCGCTACTGAAGTTTCTCGGATACTTCTGGGGGCCGATCCCGTGGATGATCGAGGTCGCGGTGATTCTGTCCGGAGTGGTGAAGCACTGGCCCGACTTTTACATCATTTTGGTGTTGCTCGTCTCCAACGGGATCGTTGGGTACTCAGAGGAACGCCAAGCGGGAAACGCCATCGACGCGTTGAAAGAGAAACTCGCGACGATGGCTCGCGTCCGACGAGACGGAGAATGGGTCACCCCACCCGCCCGTGAACTCGTACCGGGCGACGTGATTCGACTCCGCCTGGGCGACATCGTTCCCGCGGACGCGCGATTGCTCGACGGCGACGAGATCGAGGTCGACCAGTCCGCGCTGACCGGCGAATCCCTGCCGGTCACGCGTAAGCCGGGGGATGCCGTGTTCTCGGGTTCGATCCTGCGTCGCGGCGAGATCGACGCGCTGGTCTACGCCACCGGTGACCGCACCTTCTTCGGCAAGACCGCAGAGCTGGTGCAGGACGTCCATATCGTCAGCCACTTCCAACGTGCCGTGCTCAAGATCGGGAACTACCTGATCATGCTCGCGGTGGTCTTGGTGATGGCGATCGTGGCTACCGCGCTGCTGCGCGGTGACCCGATCGTCGACACGCTGCAATTCGCCTTGGTTCTGACGGTTGCGGCGATCCCCGTCGCGATGCCGACCGTGCTGTCGGTAACGATGGCGATCGGGGCGCGCCTGCTCGCCAAGAAGAAGGCGGTCGTCAGTCGGCTGGTCGCGATCGAGGAGTTGGCCGGCGTGGGTGTGCTCTGCGCGGACAAGACCGGGACGCTGACCCAGAACGAGCTCACGCTCGGCGATCCGTTCGCGGTCGCCGACGTCACCCCGGACGACGTGATCCTGAGTGCCGCGCTTGCGTCGCGCGCCGAAGACAACGACCCGATCGACCTGGCGGTCCTGAGTGGCCTCAAGTCCCACGACGCTCTGCACGGGTACAAGGTGACCCATTTCCAGCCCTTCGACCCCGTCCACAAGCGCACGGAGGCCACCGTCACGGGCCCGAACGGGAAGACATTCGCGGTTACCAAGGGCGCGCCCCAGGTGATCCTTGACCTCGTCGCCGGTAATGCCAAGGTGAAACGCGCTGCCGACGCCGCGGTCAACGATTTCGCCGACCGGGGGTTTCGGTCCCTCGGTGTCGCCCGGCGCGAGGGGAGTGGTAAGTGGAGGTTGCTGGGCGTCTTGCCGCTGTTCGACCCGCCACGGCGCGATGCCGCGTCGACCATCGCGAACGCCCGCACGATCGGGGTCACCGTAAAGATGGTCACCGGGGACGCGCTCGCCATCGCCAAGGAGACGGCAACGAAGATCGGACTCGGCACGGACATTCTCGACGCCAGTGAACTGAGCGACGTGAAGAAGAAGGAGAAGGCGTCGGTCGCCGATTCCATCGAGAAGGTCGATGGCTTCGCACAGGTGTTCCCCGAACACAAGTTCCACATCGTTGACGTCCTGCAGAAGCGGGGCCACATCGTCGGCATGACCGGCGACGGGGTGAACGA
>CAZMCU010000058.1:0-6789 GCA_964564915.1 uncultured Demequinaceae bacterium
CGCAGCCCGGCTTGCCTACTCCTCGCGGAGCGCGCGGCGCTCGCCCTCGAGGGCGACGAGTTCGGCGAACGCCTCCTGGTAGCCATCGCCGCCTTCGCCGATGCGCTGCATGCGCCCACGGGCGTCGGCGATGCGCCGGGTGACGGCTAGGTCCCGAGCCCCGAAAATGACGCTCCTCGCGTATCTGGGGAGTTCGGTCGCGCGATCCTGCGCGAGTGGCGTCACCGCGAGTTCGGAGACGACGGGGGCGACGGCCTCGCCCACCTCGTCGGCCACGTGGTTGACCCAAGCGGGTCCGAGCGTCGCCGCGGCCGCGAGGCCCCCCGCCGCCGCGATCCCGTCCCACACGGCGCGGTACTGCGGCACCGTGAAGGTTTCGGCGTCGAGTCCCGCCGCCCACGCCGGGTCGATCGTGTCGGGGATCTGGAGGAGGACCTCGAGCGCGAGCCTCTCCGCCCGCACGACGGGGTCCTTGGGGTTGAGTCCGGCGGTGGGCTCGACGCTCGTTTGCGACGAGGGTTGCGCCCCGGACGGTTGGCCGGGTCGCGTCGAGGACGGCGTGCCTCCCGAGGCTCCCTGGCGCCGACCACCGGAGGCAGATTGCACCGCCTTGAGGGCCGCGGAGACGGCGCGTCGCACCTGATCGACCTCCATGCCGAGCCACCCCGCGAGCCGCCGAGCGTACTCGGGCCGAATCGCCTCGTCCTTGATGTTGGCCACGACGGGGGCCGCCGCCCGGAGGGCCGCGACGCGACCCTCCGGCGTCTCCAAGTCGTTGCCGGCGAGCGCCGCCCTGATGACAAACTCGTACAACGGCACGCGAGACTCGACGAGCGCGACGACGGCCGCGTCGCCGCGCTGCTGCCGCAGCTCGCACGGGTCGAGCCCATCCGGCCCAATCGCCACATGGGTTTGAGACAAGAACCCCGACTCCAGGGCAAAGGACTTGAGTGCGGCGTTCTGCCCAGCGTCGTCCGCATCGAAGCAGAAGATGACCTCGGGGCGCTTGCCCTTAACCGTCGGCTGGGCGAGGACGTTCCCCGGTCCCGTCGACGTGTCTCCCATAAGCCTCCGCACCAGGCCAACGTGCTCCTCTCCGAACGCGGTCCCGCACGTCGCGACCGCCGTTCCGACCCCGGCGAGGTGGCATGCCATGACGTCGGTGTAGCCCTCGACCACCACCACCTGGCGGCGCGACGCGATGTCCTTCTTGGCGAGGTCGAGCCCGTAGAGGACCTGCGACTTCTTGTAGATCGGGGTTTCGGGGGTGTTGAGGTACTTGGGGCCCTCGTCGTCGTCGTAGAGCTTGCGGGCGCCAAAGCCGATCGGGTCGCCCGTCACGGCGCGGATGGGCCACACGAGGCGGCCGCGAAACCGGTCGAAGATACGGGCCTCGCGCCCGGACGATTGCTGCCCACGCGACGCGAGCCCGGACGCCTCGATCTCCGCCTCGGTGAACCCCTTGGTCCTCAAGTGCTCCACGAGGGCGTGCCACCCCTGGGGTGCGTACCCGACTCCGAACCGCGCGGCCGCATCCTTGTCGAACCCCCGCTGCAGCAGGAAGTCACGGCCGATCTTCGCCTCCGGCGACGTCAAGGCAGCGACATAGAACTCGGCGGCTACCCTAGTGGCCTCAAGGAGCCGGCGCCTCGCCCCCGCGCCACCCGCATCGTCGGCCCCCCGCCGACCCCCCGCCTCGTACCGCAGCGTGATCCCCACCCTCCCGGCGAGGTACTCGACGGCCTCGGCGAACGGCAGCCCGTCGGCCTTCATGAGGAAGGAGATGACATCGCCGCCCTCGCCACAACCGAAGCAGTGCCAGCGGCCGACGGCTGGCCGCACATGGAACGACGGGGTCTTCTCATCGTGGAAGGGGCACAGGCCCTTGAGGGAGCCGACGCCGCCGGACTTGAGCGAGACGCGTTCGCCGACGATCTCCTCGATGCGCACGCGCTCGCGAACGGCGTCGATGTCCTCGCGTACGATGCTGCCCGCCACGAGCCCACCCTATGCCAGCGGCGAACATGGGCGCGCGAACGGATACTCATCGATAGGCTGGAGCGGACAAGGGAGGGCCATGCGGGTCGATGCGTTCCTGGCGGATACCGCCGAGGTGGTCAACAACAAGATCTACGCCCTCGGGATGGGGTGGAACACCATCTACTCCCGGGGCTTCCCCGTGGTGCACCGGCGACTCGCCGTCGCGCTCACCGTCCACGTCCCGTTCACGGATACGAACACCAACCACAAGCTTGAGGTGCGCCTCGTCACGGAGGACGGCGAGGACCACCCCATCGGAATGCGCGCCGACGCCGAGGGCAAGCCCACGGTCGTCACCGCAATCGGGGGAGAGTTCACGCTCGGGCGCCCACCGGCACTCGTCGACGGCGACGAGCAGATCGCGTGCTTCGCGTTCGTGATCGAGGCGATGCGGTTCGAGGCCGCCGGGAAGTTCGAGTGGGTGGTGTCGATCGATGGCGAGGAAGCGACCCGCCTACCGATGCGCGTCCAGATCCAGCGAGGATAGGGCGAGACCGAGGACGGTCACCTTCTGGGCTTGGTGGACCGCACCACCTTGGGGGATCGCGACCTTGTCGTCGTCGGCTTCCGGCAGTACTGGTGGTGGAGGTCGTACGCGCTCTTGTCCGTGAGCGACGCGACCTGGTCCACCGCAACGCGCAGGCGAGCCTTGTCGTCGGCTGCCTCCCGCCACTCCGCCGCGAAGTGAGGGTGAAGCGCGGGCTCGCCTTGCCTCGCGATCGCGAGCACGAGTTCCGCGAGCCGCTCCCGCTGGGCACGATGAGCGGCCGACTTCTCCCGCGGTGCCATGAGGAAGTGGACCGCGATTCCCTTGAGCACGAGGATCTCCGCAGCCGTGTCCTCCGGGACGACGAGGTTCGCGGCGTGGCGCGTGAACGGTCCGTCGCCGTGGGCGGCGTGGGTGGCCGCCGTTACGGAGTCGCAGAAGCGGCCGATGAGTTGGCTCGTCATCTCCTTGAGGTGGGCGAGGGCTCGGTGCGAACCGTCGTAGTCCGCGACCCAGGTCCGCTCGCGACGCAGTCGGTCGAGGGCCGCGACGAGCGCGTCGTCCTCCCCACGGCCGTACCACTCCCGCGCGTGTTGCACCACCGCGCGCACCCTACCGGGGTCGTCGAGCACGGCGAGCGACACGTCCTTGTGGACCACGGAGTCCTCGACATCGTGGACCGAGTAGCTGATGTCGTCCGCGAGGTCCATCACCTGAGCCTCGAACGATACCGACCTAGGCTCGGCCCCCTTGCGAAGCCAGTGGAAGACGTCGAGGTCGTCGTCGTACACCCCGAACTTCTGCGTCGGACGCCCGGAGAGCCGCACCGGCGCCTCCGCCAGCCTCCATGGGTACTTCATCGACGCGTCAAGCGACGCCCGGGTGAGGTTGAGCCCGACGCTGCGACCGGTCTTGGGATGCACCGCCTTCGGTTCGAGCCGGGTGAGGACACGCAGGGTTTGGGCGTTCCCCTCGAACCCACCGATGTCGCGGGCGACCTCGTCGAGGGCCCGCTCCCCGTTGTGTCCAAAGGGCGGGTGCCCTAAATCGTGGGCGAGGCATGCGGTGTCGACAACATCGGGATCGCACCCCAGCGCCTTGGCGAGTTCTCGCCCGATCTGCGCGACCTCGAGCGTGTGGGTGAGGCGCGTGCGCACGAAGTCGCCCGTGCCGGCACCGAGAACCTGGGTCTTAGCGCCCAGGCGCCGGAGCGCGGAACTGTGAACGATGCGAGCCCGGTCGCGCTCGAACGCCGTCCGGCCCGCTCCCTTCGGGGACTCCGCGACCCAGCGCTCGGCGTCGGCGTCGGTATAGCCGGGCGCGGGAATGCTCACGTGTCGATGGTAGCCGTCTCGGACGCCGCGCATCCTATGGGGCGTTCGACCTCGGTCTCGACTGCCATTCGAGGTCGAACGCCCCATAGCGCGCCGAACCATCCGTCGTCCACAGGCAACGCTCCGATCCACCACGCTCCACCGCTAACCGGCTACCGTCGGGTGCTGTGCCGATGCGCCCATCCACCGTCTCGCGCGCTCACGCCGTGGTGCGGCTCCGCGCTGCCGTCGAGGCCACTCCGACGGTATGGCGCCGCGCCGACCTTGTCGCGCGCTGGAGCGACCACACCGTCAACGCCGCCGTGCGCGCTGGGGTGATCCGTCGTATTGGTCCGGCGTTATACGTCGCGACGGCCCACCTCGGCACCACCGACTGGCACGCGTCAGCCGCCGGTCGTTGGTCCGAGCCCACGGGGATCGTGAGTGGATGCGCGGCTCTGTGGTTGCATGGAGTGACCGCCGAGCCACCCACCGTCGCCACCGTCGCGGTCCCCCACACCTTCAAGCGGCCCGCTCTTCCCTTTGTCCGCGTGCGACGCTCGACGGTCAGTATTCGCGCGATTGTCATTGAGGGTCTCCGAGCCGCCCCCTTGCCCGACGCGATCATCCACGCTTGGGAGGAGACCCCCCGGTGTGAGCGCGTCGGCTTCATCATCGACGCGATCCGCATCGGGGGTGTTTCCGTCGCGACCCTGCGCGCCCGAATCGACACGTACCCGCGCATCCGCGGCCGACGAGCGCTGGAGAACTTGCTAGACGTTGCCGCGGGCGGAGTGACGAGTTACCTCGAGTACCGTGCACGTTCGCAGGTGTTTCGGTCGAACCGCTTCGCCACCTTCATCTGGCAGGCGCCTCTGCGACTCGGGACGCGCAAGGTGGTGATCGACATGCTGGACCCAGAAGCTCGGGTTGCTGTCGAGTTCGACGGCCGAGCGTTCCACAACGACGACGCTGCCCGGCGACGCGACCTCGAGCGAGACGCCCTCCTTGCCGCGCGCGGGTACGTGGTACTCCGTTTCACGTACGAAGATGTGATGACTCGCCCTGCGTGGTGTCGCACCCAGGTCATGGGTGCCGTACGTGCACGTCTACCCGCCGCCGCGTGAGCGCGTTTCACCCTATGGGGCGATTGGCCTCGTTACGGCGCTACAACCGAGGTGGATCGCCCCATAGCATGCCAACGATCACCCGCCGGAGACATCGAGTTCGGCCTCCGCGAGCCTCTCCAGCCACTCGTCGGAGAGGGTCCGCGAGTCGAGCCAACCCTCGGGGCAGGCGGGGCGCTTGGGTGTCCCCTGGCGGCCGCGCGCGCCCTCTGCAGCGACGCCGGGGTACGGAGCGTCGAGGTCGAGGCCGTCGAGAATCCTCCGCAATTCGGCGAGCGACCCGACAAGGCCAAGTCGGCGCCTCGCCTCCCCTCCAACTTCGTACCCCTTGAAGTACCACGCGATGTGCTTGCGGATCTCCTGGGTCGCCTTGAACTCGTCACCGCCAAAGTGAGCGACCATGAGTTCAGCGTGACGAAAAACGGTCTCCGCGACGCGCCCGAGCCCCGGACGAACCCTGTCTGAGCGGCCTTCGAACGCGGCCTGGAGGTCCGCGAATAGCCATGGCCGCCCCAGACACCCCCGCCCGACCACGACCCCGTCACACCCCGTTTCCGCCACCATCCGCAGCGCGTCCTCCGCGCACCAGATGTCGCCGTTTCCGAGCACGGGGATCGACGTCACGGCCTGCTTGAGCGCGGCGATCGCCCCCCAATCCGCCTGCCCCGAATAGTGCTCCGCGGCTGTTCGCGCGTGGAGCGCGACCCCAGCTGCGCCCTCCCCCTCCGCAACGCGACCCGCGTCGAGGTAGGTGAGGTGGTCGTCGTCAATACCCGTGCGCATCTTGACCGTGACCGGAACCGCGCCGGGCGCCGCCTCCCTCACCGCTGCGCGCACGATCGAACGGAACAGGTCCGTCTTCCACGGCAGCACCGCTCCCCCACCCTTGCGCGTCACCTTGGGCACGGGGCACCCGAAGTTCATGTCGATGTGATCGGCGAGGTTCTCCTCGATGAGGATGCGCACGGCCGCGCCAACGGTCGCGGGGTCGACGCCGTACACCTGAACCGAGCGCGGGGTCTCGTCCGAGTCGTGGCGGATGACGCGGAACGCGCTGGGGATGTGCTCGACGAGTGCGCGGGACGTCACCATCTCGGCGACGAAAAGCCCACCCCCATGCTCGCGACACAACCGCCGAAACGCCGCGTTGGTGACCCCCGCCATCGGCGCGAGAATCACCGGAGTCTCGACCGTGAGCGAACCGAGCCGCAGGGGCGGCAGGACGCGCTGACCGGACGATGCTGGGGGCATCCCCCTAGTGTGCCGCAGGCCCGTCGCGATGCTGCGCGTGGTACACGTTCTCGTCCGCGATGTCCTGCTCGAACATGTCGGTCGACAGAAGGGCGCGGCCCTTGCGGGTGAGTCGAAGCATCCACCGGACGACGGCGAGCAGGGGGCGGGTCTCGGAGGTAGCGGTGAGCGTGGTGCGCGTTCGATTGCCCTCCGACGTGAAGGTCCGCGTGGTGATGAGGGTCGTCTTCGCCCCCTCGAGAACGGCGGTGCGCGTCACGATCCGACGCGGTGGTTCCGCTTCGATGGTCTCCGCATCGGCCGTACCCACCCGTCCGCGCGGAGTGCGCATCGTCATGCGGGCCACACACCCGACCTCGCCCAGACGTCCCTTGATAACGTCCATCCCCACGACTCGACTGAAGACCTCGCGCATCGCGTCGGCGTTCGTGTGAAGCGCCCATACCTGTTCGATGGGGGCGTCGATGACGCCCTCGTTGGTATGGGTCTCGCTGTAGGGCTTCATGTCGCCTCCCTGCCCCGGTCTACACCCCGGCGAGTCGTTCGGCCAAGTAGCCGCGCACCTTGTCGA
>CAZMCU010000059.1:0-6769 GCA_964564915.1 uncultured Demequinaceae bacterium
CCCACAGGGTTCAACTTCTTCGTCCCGACCGGCGACTCGCGGTACTTCCTGCACGGCAACGAGACCGCTCTCAACAACGCTTGGACGGCGGCGGATAACGCCCGAATTGCCGCCCAAAATGCCGCCAGCGACGCCCAGGATCTCGTTGACGAGGCCTCGCCTTTGTACGACGCCGCCCTCACGGTGACGACCGTGCCCGAAGCGAACGCCGTTGCGGACCAACTGCTCGGGCTCGCCGGGCAGGCCAACGCCAAGGTCACCGTCGCGAACAACGCCGTCTACGCGGCCAACGACGGCTATGAAGCGGCCACCGCGGTTGCACCGTTCCTCGGTCCACTCTTCACCGTCAACCCCGACACGGGTCTCCTCAAGCAGAACGAAGCCCTAACGGATTTGCACGACACGCAGACGGCGACTGCGAACGCCTTGGCTCAACGCGATGCGCTCTACCGGTACTACGCAACGATCGCGGCATACGCCCACGTGCTCGGCGCGCGGGACGACGCCGCTACGGCGGAGACTCAAGCTGGCGTCGCCACGACCGCGGCCGAGGATGCGCTCGACGACCTCCTCAACCCCGCTGGGGCGGATGTTGCTGCCCTTCAGGCTAAGCGCACTATCGCGACTCAAGCGCGAGGCGAAGCAATCGACGCCGCCGCTCGGGCGGACGGCCATGTCACGGCAGCGAACGCCGTCGTTCAGGCGCACTCAAGCGCGGCTGGTCAGGCGATGGTCTCCGCCGCGCAGGACCACGCCAATGACGCCCACGGGTACGTCACCAGCGCGACCAACGCCATCACCACGATCGATGGATACCTCGCGCGCGCCCAGGCCGAAGCGGACCTTGGGGCCAAAGTAGCCGTTGTCGCGCAGCTTGCGACAGACGCCGCGGATGCGCTGCAGACGCTCCGATCGGACGCGAGTCAGGCCGTGGTTGAGGAATCCCTGGCTGAGCTCGCTGACCTCGAATCGGGCATCCAAACGCTTGCCGAGACGATTCAGGGCAAGGCGACCGACGCCGCACATGAAGTTGACCTGGCAATTGCTCTCGGTTTAGACGCTGGCACGCCGAACGCGAGGGCGTATCGCGACGCCATCGTCGACTCGGCGGACGCCGCTGCGGCTTCGGCCAGTACCGCTACCTCGATCGCCGCAAACGCCGCCGATATGCTCAATGCGGTGCAGGCCGCACAAGCGGCCTCCAACGCACAGGATCAGGCCGAGGCTGCAGCCATTGCAGCCGCCGCAGCAACGGATTCGACGAGTGCGGAAGGCTTCGTCGTCGTGGCGCAAGAGGCCGCTTCGAGCGCCGGGAACTCTGCGACGCTCGCAGCGAATGCAGCGGCAAGCGCTACCGCAAGGGGTGTGGAGGCGGGGCCCATCATGGGGAACCTCGCGAGCCGATCGAACGCCGCCGCGCAAGCCGCGGCCGACTCACAGGTGGCCGCCGAGATCGCGGTTGACTCCGCGCTGACGTCGCTGTCCCGCACCCAGGCCCAAGAATCGGCCGACGATGCCGGCAGCGCGGCTCAGGCCGCTGCGACACACCGGGCGGGGGCGGAGTCTGCCTCCATCGCGATTGATGCCGTCACCGAGGCCCAACTCGCCGAGGACGCCGCCGACGCGGCGGAGGACGCCGCCGACGACGCGAGCGCCCACGCCGACGAGGCCGCGCAGCACGCAGCCGATGCTGGCACCCCGCTTGCCCAGATCGAGGCCACGCGAGCCGCACAAGCCCTCGACCAGGCGGACGCTTCGGCCACCGCGGCGCGGAACGACGCCTACGAGGCGTGGACCGCCGCGGAAGCCAAGGTCGCCGATGCCGAAACCGAGGCGGCGAGGCTTGCCGCCGAGGCGGCACAGGCGGCATGGGACGCCGCAGAACTGGCTGCCATAGCCGCCGCTGAGGCTGAAACGGCCGCTGCGGCCGGAACTCAAGCTGACGTCGCCACCGATGCGATGAACCAGGCGTGGGTTGCCGCAGATGCGGCCGCCAGCGCGGCCGACGAGGCGACCGAGGCGGCGGACGCTTCGGCGATCGCGGCCGAAGCCGCAGGGAGTGTCCACGCGGCATCGATCGCCGACGGTGCGGCACAATCGGCGTTGGATGCACACGATTCCGCAGAAGCCGCCCGTGAGGCGGCCAAGGGAGCCGCGGCAGCCGCAACCGAAGCCCAGGGTTATGCCGCGTCTGCATGGGCCGACGCCGCTGCGGAAGCTGTGGCGGACGCGATCGCCGCAGCCGCCAACGCCGAAGCGGGAGCAGATCTGGCCACCGTGCAGGCCTTTGTCGAGGCAGCGCTGGCAGCCGAGGACGCAGCAGTAGCGTCAGCGGAGCAGGCTTCCGCAGCCGCAGACAAGGCTCAGGCGGCCGCGGTGTTGGCGGAGGATCCTGCCGCGGACGACGCGGCCACCGCAGCTAGCGACGACGCTGGGAGGGCGGCCGATTCGGCTAGCGACGCAAGCCGGTACGCGGCCGAGGCGCAAGCCCACGGGCACGCTGCTGAGGCCTCTGCCGACGTGAACACCGCCGCAGCGGCCGCATCTCTCGCCGCAGCATCGGCTACGGCAATCGTGACCGCCGCCAGCCTGACGGAAGCACAAGAGCTCTTCGACGAGACCGCATCCCACGCGGCTGACGCCCACGACGCGGTCGAGAGCGCGCAGGCCCACCTCGTCGAGGCTCAGGCTCTCGCCCTGCAAGCCGGAACGCCGGGAGCGGATCGTGCGGTGAGTGCCGCCCAGGCGGCTGTTACGGCCGCATCCGTGCAGGCCGACGGAGCCGATGCGAGCGTCCTCGACGCCGCCGCATGGCTCCAGGCGCACATCGCGATCGCACGGGCGGCTGACGCCCAGGCGTCCGCCGATGCCGCCCAGTCGGCAGCCGAGTCCGCCGAGTCCGCCTCCAGTGTGCCCGCCGCGCGGTGGTACCGAAACGCGGCTGTCACGGCGGCGAACGATGCCGAGACGGCTCGCGATGCGGTCTCCGACGCCCTCGACCTCGCGATCGAGACCGCATCCGTGGCGAACACGGAAGCCTCGGCCGAGGCTGTCACCGCTGCGACCACCGCGCTTGCTGCCGCGGATCAGTCCGTCCTCGACGCACAGGCGAGCGCCGTTCGCGCGCAGGCCGCGCTCGACGCCGAGATCGCCGC
The DNA here is from genome assembly GCA_964564915.1 of uncultured Demequinaceae bacterium. Taxonomy (GTDB): domain Bacteria; phylum Actinomycetota; class Actinomycetes; order Actinomycetales; family Demequinaceae; genus JAFGBM01. The sequence continues at coordinate 3,156 of CAZMCU010000059.1, forward strand.
GACCGAGGGGATCGCCATCTACTGGTCGGAGCGCGCCGCTGAGGCAGCGGCACAAGCGGCTACGGCGGCGACGGCGGCCGCGCAAGCCGCACAAGCCTCGCTCTCCGCAACGACCGCTGCGGCCGCCCAGGCCGCCCTGGACGCGGCTGAAGCCGCAGCGTCCGACGCGGCTTTGGCGGCACTCAGTGCCGAAATGGCTGCCGATGCTGCGGCGAACGCCGCGGGCGACGCGGCGACGGATACGGCCTCAGCTGCGGTCGCGGCAGCGGTCGCGTCGGTCCAAGCGGCGGAGCAATCTCTCGCCGACGCCGAGGCCTCGGTCGACGTAGCTCGAAACCAGTACAGCCTGCCGCACCTTAGCGGAGGGTGGGGCGACACAGCCCACTGGGCTGCTTTGGCCAAGGCGATCGGCTACTCGAACAACTACACCGGCAACTTCGGGCGCAGCCCCTGGGACGAGAGCACCGGCTCCTCGGACGCGGCGGCCCAGGCCTTGCAGAGTTGGCTTAACGCCCACGACGCTGGTCGCACCTCCGACATCTCCGCTGACGGCATTTGGGGGCCGATCACCACGGAGAAGCTCCGCGCCCACCTGTATTGGACCTGCGGATCCCTCACCTACCCCGACGGCGTCATGAACGGGAAGGACCTCAGTGGCGACACGTGGAACTTCAACGACGATGAGGCTGCCGCGCTGACCGCATGCCTGAACTCCGGCACCTTCGCCGACGACGTTACAGTGCCGCCTCGCACGGACGCGGTGGTTGGCGCAGCCAACGCCGCCGCAGACGCCCAGAGCCAGCGGGAGGCGGCGGAGCAAGCGGCGCAGGCCGCTGCCAACTCAAGTTCGTGGGCGGCATCGGCGCTAGCCGCGGCACGGTCGGCGGGAACGGCGGTTGACGCCCAAGCGGCGGCGGACGTCGCCACGTCGTCGAGCAACGCGGCGCAGGCAGCAGCCGATACGGCGGCCACCGCGGCAGCGGCCGCCCTGCTTGATGCGGCCGATGCCTACCAGTTCGCCCACTATGCCCCGAACCCCACGACGGGTGCTTCGGCATCGGCGGCTCGATACTCGTACGAGGCTGCCCAGGCCGCCGCGGACTCCGCGCTCGCCGACGCGGCGAGTGCAGCCGTCGCGGCAGCCGAGGCGCAGGCCGTGGCCTCCCGCCTCGAGGCACAGGAGCGAGCAGAGGCAGCAACCACCGCTTCCCAGGCGGCCGTCGACGCGGCCGACGCTGCGCTAGCTGCGCTCGGGGCTCCGGGTGGGGCCGACGCCACCGCAGCCAACCAGGCGGCGACCGACGCTCAAGCCGCGGCAACCACGGCGGCGCAAGCGGCCCAGGCAGCCGCAAACGCAGCGGCAATCGCGCAGGCTCAAGCGGCTCTCGCGGGGACGCCTGGAGCGGCCCAGGACGGGACCGCTGCAACCGACGCGGCAACCGATGCCGAGGCTTCGGCGACGATAGCGACAGCGGCCGCGCAGGAAGCGGCGACCACGGCGGTGCGAGCGAGTGCTGAGTCGACCGCCCACAGCTACGCGATCGACGCCGCGCAGGCGTTGGTGAACGCTCAAGAGGCGGCGGCAAACGCCGCCTCCCTGGCAGTCGACGCCGACACGACCACCGACGCGGCCGTTTCGACCCAGGCCGCCCTCGACGCCCAGGCACAGGCCACCGTCGCCGCGGAATCGGCGCAAGCCGCACGCGACGCCGCGAACGCGGCTCAGGCGGCGGCCCTCGTGGCGGAAACCACCAATGCCACGGACGCCGCGAACCAAGCGGCTTCCAACGCCGACGATGCCGAAGCGATCGCCGATGAGGCGCAGGCTTCCGCGGACAATGCGGCGGCATCTGCTGTGCGCGTCCAAGCAACGGCCAACGCCATCGACTTCGCGGATGAGGCGGCTCAACACGCCGCTGACGCCCTGGAGGCCCGGGATCGTGCCGTAGATGCTGCTCTTGACGCCGCGAATGCGACATCGGGGGCGGCTGCTCAGGCCGCCGCGGACGCCGCACAACTTGCTGCCGATCAGGCTGCCGAGTCCGCCACGTTGGCGGCGGAAGCGGCCACGTCGGCGGTCGACGAAGCCGCGATCGCGGGTTCGACTGTCGCCAACGACGCGTCGACGAGCGCCACGGAGTCGGCCTCGGTTGCAGCAGACGCTGCCGCCGAAGCTGACGTCGCGGCCACCGACGCGGCAGAAACGGCTGTCAAGAAGATTGCCGAGGATCAAGCGATCGCCGAGTCGGATATCGCGGCGCAGGCGGCTGTGGCCGCCGCCGAGGCGGATGCTCTTGTCATCGTCCTCGTGGCCCAAGCGGATTCCGCAACGACCGTGGCGGCGGCGATGCTGCTCGTGGATGAGGCCGAGGACGCCGTGTTACTTGCGGTCGCTGCTTCACTGGACGCGCAAGCGGCTTCGAACGCCTCGGCCCTTGCGGCCGATCAGGCGGGAACGTCTGCGGCGACGGCTGCGGCGACGAGCGCAGCGGAATCGGCGCAGGCTGCCGCGGACTCAGCCGATCACGCTCAGGCACAGGCGGTCGCAGCTCGCGCGGCGGTTGACGCCGCCGCCGCTGCCGCTGCAGCCGAGGGTGCGAGCTATGCGGACGCTGCGGAGACCGCAGCTTTGTCGGCTCAGGACCAGGCGGTCGCCGCTGCTCAAGCCGCTGCGCAGGCGCAAAGCGCGTCCTCGAGTTCTGCCGCCCAGGAGGCTTCGGCCACGGCGCAGAGTGCGGCGGCTCAGGCAGCGCAGAGCGCGGCCCAAGCCCAGGAGGCCTCGAACGCAGCCGCGATCGTCTCGACGAACGCGGGAACGTCCGAGACCGCGAGTTCGGCTGCACAAGCCGCTAGCTTCGCCGCGATCGCGGCAACGGCGTCGGCTGCTGCGGCGGCCTCCGCTTCGGCGGCGGCTTACTACGCGACTCTTCCGCACCTCGTGGTGGGTACGTGGAACTCGAGCCACTGGCGGGCGCTTGCGCAGGCCATCGGATACAGCTCCAACTACGGAGGTGTCTTCGGGCGCAGCCCGTGGTACGAGAGGACCGGTGCGAAGGATGCCGCTGCTCGGTACCTCCAGAACTGGCTCAACGCCCACGACGGTAACCACACCGGAAACATCACAGCCGACGGCTACTGGGGTCCCGTCACGACGGAGAAGCTGCGGTCACACATGTACTGGAACTGCGGGTTCTCGGCTGGCTATTCGCCCTACACCGTAAACGGGAGGGATAGCAGCGGCGCGTATTGGGTGTTCAACTCCGACGAGGCGATCGCCTTGGCGCAGTGCCTCAATGCGGGAAGGTTCGCGTAACCGTCCTCGGATCTCACGGTCACCGCGGCGCGGGGAAAGTGGTGGTGACCCGCGCCGCGAGGGGGGTCCCATGGGTGCACCCGCACGGGCTTGAACGCACCCATACGGGCCGCCGTGGCACGAGGGCACCGAAAAGGGCACCGGCAGTGCGTTTCCCACTGTCCAGGGGTGCCCCTACGGCCGCTGCGACCCTATCGTGACGACGGACGACTGCTCGCGGAACGTGGCCCACCCTGCGGGGGCCTGAGGATCGGCAATCCGCGATTGAAGCGCGCCTGCCGACGCTGAGTGTCGGTTCTGG
>CAZMCU010000060.1:0-6663 GCA_964564915.1 uncultured Demequinaceae bacterium
ACCATTGCGACTTCCACGTGAACCGCGCGAAGGTATCACTACGAGACCTACGCGATCGGAGTATCGGCAAACGGCTTGTGGGAAACCTTCGCTGAGACCCCGAGGCCCTTGAGTCGGCGTTCGACGTCGCGCAGTAATGCGGGATCAGCGTCGAAGTAGGTGATGACGGTGAGTGGTGTAGCTTCATCAATCGCGAAGCGCCAGGTGACGTATCCCATCAACCTGCTGCTCCTACGCGGATCCCTACCGCGTTCGACAGAAACGCTGACACTGTCGCCGACGTGCACCGGGAGTCCACCGCGCGACGCGTTGCCGGATCGCAACTCGTACCCACCATCGACCTTCACTGCGGAGACCACAGGAATTTCACCAGCCATGATCGCGACGAGTTGCGCGCGCAACTTTCCGAATCTGCGGATCAGGAAAACGTCGCTAGGCACGAGCACGAGGACAGCGACGATGATTCCGATCGGCTTGAGATCGATGAAGAGGAACAGCGCCGCAAGGACAAAGGGGTATACGAGCAAAAAGAGCGTCATCGCTCGGAAGCCGCGCAGCAGTGTGTCGTACGCCGGGAGTGCCGGGAGGTCGGCTGGTTTGATGAGAATGGTGCGCGGTTCCATGGTTCAACCCTAGTGACGCCAAATACCACGTAAACCCCCACCCAGGCGCTCAACAGGTGCCAGCGACCCTGGCGCAGAGGGGAGGTATTAGCAGGTAGTCGACTTGCCGAAAATCCCTTTGCCGAAAACCCCTCGCTACGGAGACGCGGACCTAGTCGTGGAGGTTGAATTCGTCGAGATCGTCGTCGATCTCGTCCACGCTCTCCACCGCGGGGACGTCGAGGTCACCATCAAGATCGTCGTCGTCCTCGACATCGTCCACGTCATCCTCGTCGTCGAGGTCGTCGTCCTCGTCGTCCTCTCCGGCCAGGACGACCGGCAAGCCCTCGGCGTACTCGATGTCGAGAGCGTCCTCATATCGCTCAAACGCGACGGCGAGAGCCTCGTACGCGTCGTCGACGGCGGCGTCCTCCGGGCTTCGCCTGGCCACGACGGCGTCAAGGTGAAGCTCGAAAGCGGTCGTCAAGTGACGCAATGCCTCACGCACGTCGGATTCCATGGTTCGACGGTACCGTTTTAGGGGGAAGAATGGGAATTAGATGTACGAGATATCACCGCACCTGAATGCGGGAACGGTCGTCCCCAGCGGACGCGCCGTCCCGCGGCCGAGTCACGTCGAGACGCGGGTCATCGTCCTCCCCCCCTCCCTGAGTCGCTCCGAGGCGCGCGCGATGCTCGAGGACGAAGCCGAATACGGCAAGTGGGAACTGGCGAGGCTCGTGCGCTACAGCGGCGGCGCGAGAAAAGTGTGGCTCCGACGCCGGGTCATCAGCGTCAGCAGCACCGGCCTCATCTAGCAGTCCTTGAGGAACCTCTCGAACACCTTCACCCCAAACTCCAGCCCATCGATGGGCGCGCGCTCGTCGACGCCGTGGAAGAGCGCCGCGAAGTCGAGGTCCGGCGGCAAACGCAGGGGCGCGAAGCCGTACCCCGCGATCCCGAGCCGCGAGAGGTGCTTGCTATCCGTCCCTCCGAAGCACGCGTAGGGCAGGACCGGCGCCCCCGGATCCTCGGAGTGGAGCGCCTCGATCATCTTGTCGACGAGGGGTCCCTCGAAGGGAAGTTCGAGCGCGACGTCCGTGACGATCGATTCGACCTTGATGTTCGGCCCCGACAGCCGCTCGATCGTCGCGAGGACCTCCTCCTGCTCGCCGTAGACGAATCGCGTATCGACGACGGCCTCCGCCACATTGGGGATGACGTTCGACTTGTACCCGGCCTTGAGTTGCGTCGGGTTGGACGTGTTGCGGACGGTCGGCTCGACGAGGCGAGCGGACGAACCCAGGTGCCGGATGAGGCGATCGACGACCTCCGGCTCCGGCGCGTACTCCTCGCCCGTAAGGTCGGCGACCCCCCGCAATAGGGTCTCGACCGACGGGGTGATGGACAGGGGCCACGCGTAGCGGCCGATGCGCGCGAGGGCTTCGGCGAGATGGGTGACGGCGTTGTCCTCGTGGATGAGGCTCCCGTGACCCGCCGTCCCGGTCGCGAGCAGGCGGAGCCACTGGATGCCCTTCTCGGCTGTCTGGATGAGGTAGGCGCGCGTGCCCCCGATCTGGGTGGAGAACCCCCCGACCTCGGATACCGCCTCCGTCGCCCCCCGGAAGTCGTCGGGAAAGTTTTCGACCATGAACCCCGCCCCGCGCGCGCCGCCGTTCTCCTCGTCGGCAAAGAAGCCCAACACGATGTCCCTCGCCGGCTTCTCCCCCGCCCGGATCATCGACGAGACGACCGCCAGGATCATCGCGTCGGTCCCCTTCATGTCGACGGCCCCACGCCCCCACACGAGTCCATCGGCAATCTCGGCGGCGAAGGGATCGTGCCGCCATTCCTCGGGAAAGGCGGGGACGACGTCGAGGTGCCCGTGGACGACGAGCGGTGGCCGCGACCGATCCGCGCCCTCCCACAGCGCCGTGAGGTTGGTGCGGCGGGGTGCGCTCTCGCGAACGGTGGTGTCGAGCCCCAGGTCGCCGAGGAAAGCGGCGACAAACTCCGTCGCCTCCCTCTCCCCCGGCCCGGAATCGTCGCCGTAGTTGGACGTGTCGATGCGGATGAGGTCCTGGGTGATGCTCACGACGTCGGAGGCGGTGCTCACCCGATCAGGCTAGCGTGCCCCGTCCACGCGAGCGATGCGTCTCTCCGGGATCCCCCTGACGGGACCATCGGCCCTCTGGTAGGTTTCACATTTCGCGTAGCCTGTGGCGCGTGACGGGGGTCATCGAGGTCAACGACCTGCGCAAGTCCTACGGGACGACGCGGGCGGTCGACGGCGTGTCCTTCGAGGTCGAGCAGGGCGAGATCTTCGGGATCCTCGGGCCCAACGGCGCGGGGAAGACCACCACCGTCGAGTGCCTTCAGGGATTGCGCCACCCCGACTCCGGAACCCTTCGAATCCTCGGACTCGACCCGGCCAAGGACGTGCGCGAGGTCAAGAGGCGCATCGGCAGCCAACTCCAGGAGTCTGCCCTCCCCGACCGCATCAAGGTGTGGGAGGCCCTCGATCTCTTCGCTACAACCGTCGCCGGAGCGACCGACTGGGAATCCCTCGTCGAGGATTGGGGACTCGCGACCAAGCGCAACGCGTCCTTCGCCTCCTTAAGCGGCGGCCAGAAGCAGCGGCTCCTCGTCGCGCTCTCGCTGGTCAACCGCCCCGAGATCGTCTTCCTCGACGAAATGACGACGGGAATGGACCCCCTCGCCCGTCGTGTCGCGTGGGGACTCATCGAGCGAATCCGTGAGCAGGGGGCGACGGTCGTGCTCGTCACGCACTTCATGGACGAGGCGGAACGCCTGTGCGATCGACTCGCGGTCGTTGCCGGTGGACGAGTGATCGCCATGGGGACGCCGGAGGAGCTTCGCCGCGCGCATGGCGGCCCGACCCGCGTTCGATTCACGTGCTCCAGTGATGTCGCTTTCCTTCGGAAGGTGAAGGGGGTGACGAGCGTGACGTCGAACGAGGGGGTCGTCGAGGTCATCGGCACCGGTGCCGTCGCCGTCGCCGTCGCGGCCGCCCTTTCCGCGAAGAAGCTGGCGCCCGAAGACTTCGAGGTCGTCCGGCCGAGCCTCGAGGACGTCTACCTCACCCTCACGGGCGACACGGGCGATGGCCCCGGCGACGTTGAGCCGCGGGAGGAGTCATGAAGATGCTGCTCAAGCTCGCATGGCTCGAGGGGAAACTTCTCGTGAGAGAGCCCGTCACCCTCGTCTTCACGCTAGGGCTACCTATCGTCATGGAACTCGTCATGGGCGGGGTGTTCGGGAACAGCGCCGATCCCGATTTCTATCGGGGCGTCGGGGCGATGGACTACTACCTCCCCGCCTACGTCGGGATCGTCGTCGCTGCGCTCGGCCTCATCACGCTCCCGACCCATATCGCGACCTACCGCGAACGGGGCGTCTTGCGTCGGTTCGAGGCATCCTCGATTCCCCGCCGAACGATCATTGGCGCACACTCCATCGTCATGATCGGTCTCGCCGCGATCGGTGCCATCCTCGTCGTTATCGTTGGCGTCATCGCCTACGACCCCGCGTTGGCTCACTCGTGGGTCGAGGTGGCCATCGCGTACCTCATCTCCGTCCTAGCGTTTGCCGCGATCGGAACCCTTCTCGGCCTCGCGGTCGCGACCGCTCGCGCGGCTCAAGGAATCGGAATCATGTTGTGGTTCGTCATGTTCATGGTGGGGGGCGCGGGTCCACCACCCGAGGTCCTCGGCAGCGTCATGAACGCCGTCGGTTCCGCGACGCCTCTCAAGCACGTGATCCTCATGATCCAGGATCCTTGGCTCGGGTTCGGCTGGAACTGGACGGAGACGGGAATCGTCGCGGGTTTTGGTGTCGCGTGCCTCGGTCTCGCGGCCCTCGCCTCGCGCCGCATCTCCGCGCGGTAATCGACCCGGAAACACCAAGGGCCGGGATCTCTCCCGGCCCCACGTTTCGATCCACTCTGGTGCCCGAGGGGGGACTTGAACCCCCACACCCCGAAGAGTACTAGCACCTCAAGCTAGCGCGTCTGCCATTCCGCCACCCGGGCAAGTGGGTTGCCCGCCAACCGGCGTGCAACGCGTCCGACAGATTAGCACGCGGGGCACTTCTCCCGTAACTGTGGCCTCGACGGTTGAGGGGTCGATTCCCTCTCGACGCGCCCACCCACTCTGACCTCGGGAAACGCTTACACAACGACGTTTCGTACGCTTGCCCACGGCTGGCTCGACCCCTCCTGACCGCTCGCGCACCCGACTCGCTCGGCCTGATACTCTTTCCCGGACGCTAAGGATCGGTTCACCAAGAAGTACGGGCGCCCTGACCACCCGAAAACGGAGGTTCTACGCGGAGATGAGCGCGACGACGGACAAACAGGAACCCGACACGCTGCGCACGCTACCCGGGGACGACGTGCGGCAGATCATGTGGCGATTCGCTGACCGCTACGACCTGCAGATGGTCGTGCAGTCGGTTCGTGCCGTCGCCCGCGGGCCGGTCGCCCGATTGGTCGCCAGCGGGGGACGCAACTCCCATGAATGGACCGACGAGAAGAACGCCCTGCTCGCGGCTTTCGACGAGGCCGGGATCACCGCGCTGGCCGCCGAGCCCGAGTACGGCGGTTACCTCGAGGGGCCCCGCAACCTTGCCATGGCGCTAGCCGCCTTCGAGCTTTCGTGGGTCGATGCCGGGGCGGCGACGTGCAGCCTCGCCAGCCACCTCGGGCTGTCGCCGATTCACGAACACGGCACCCCCGAACAGAAGCAGACCTACATGTCCCGCGCCGTGCCCACGAACGCTGGCGAGACCTGTCGCGCGGCGTTCGCGCTAACCGAGCCGCTGCCGTACGTCGGCGTCGACACGGGCGTGCTATCGGGCAAGGCCACGATTGCCGAGTGGAAAGACGGCGAAGAACCGGTTCTGCAGATCGACAAGCGCGGACGGTTCATCACGAACATGGACTTCGCAACCATGGTGACGGCCGCGGTCGATAGCGCCGACGAGCGCATCAACGGCAGCTTCTTCGTCATCCTGGAAGAGGGGGACGAAGGCGTGTTCGACCGCGGTGCGCCGACCCTGAAGCTCGTGCACCAGTTGTCGTCGACCCGCGATCCGATCTTCAGCCTGAAGGTACCGGCGAGCCGCATCGTCGGGGGTTACACGGTCAAGGACGGCGTCCTCACCCCGAACGTCGGCCACAGCGAGGTGCTCAACGATGTGTTCCGGCATACGCGCGTGCCGGTCGGCGTCATGACCTCCGCCAAGCTCCTCTCTGCGGTCGAGCCCATTATCCGCTACCAGCGCGGGCGATACCGCGGGGGTGAAGGCAAGCCCGGCACGCCGCGTTACGACCTCGGATTGCAGTTAAAAGAGGACGCGCTGCACCGGCTGATCGACGTCTGGGCGACCGGGGAGGCCGGAACCTCGCTCGGCCTGGCGACGGCGCGGCTGTTCGACGAGTACGACCCCCTCAAGAAGAACAAGGACCGGATCTTCGCCGAGCGCGGCATCGCCGGCATCCGCGCCCAGTTGGGCGAGTTGCGGAAGGTGGAGAAGGCGGCGATCGAGTTCCTCGAGACCCCAGCCGCCGGTGGCGATACCGGTAGCGAAACGGACGAGGATGCGCTGATTCGCTTCCTCATCGACGACTCGCTCGCGAACGTGCTCTGTCCGGCGACCAAACTGTGGAACACCGGTGAGGGTGCGAACACGATGCGCGAGGCGGTTTCCCTGGTCGGTGGCTACGGCATCACCGAGGACTGCCCCGGCTTCCTCGGCCAGAAGTGGACGGACGCTCAGCTCGAGGCCACGTACGAGGGGCCCGAGGCGGTGCAGCGTCGGCAACTGACCATCACGATGACGAACCCGGTATTCCTGCGCCAGTTCGACGGTTGGATCGACGAGCTGCGCCAGATCGCCAGCCACAAGGCGGGCCTCGGCGCCTGCACGCTCGGCACCGCGATGAAGCTGTGGCGGTGGACGCTCGATCACCTGCGCGAGACGAACGACGCCGACGGGCGGCCGCTCTTCCGCGACAATCGGCAGGGCGTGACCTTCCCGA
>CAZMCU010000061.1:0-6457 GCA_964564915.1 uncultured Demequinaceae bacterium
GCGGGAGCGGTCGGCGACGCCGAAGGTTCCACCTGGACGGTCTGGCCCTCGATGCTGGACTGAAGCGGTCCCGTCAGGACGACGCCGAGGGCCGCGGTAGCCAGCAGAATCGTCGAGAAGATCGCGGCGAACGCGAACAGGCGCGCCCGTGCGCCCTTGCGCTTCACCTCACCCTGCGGCTGAGTCTCCAAGCTGTGCCACCACCCAATCGATGCACGCCGTCAGGGCCGCGACGTCGTCCGGCTCGACCGCCGGATACATCCCCACTCGGATCTGGTTCCTTCCGAGCTTCCGGTACGGGTCGATGTCGACGATGCCGTTTTCCTTGAGCACCTCACGGAGCGCGCCGGAGTCGATACCAACAAGGTCCACGGTACCGACGACGCTCGAACGGTACGAGGGGTTCGTGACGAAAGTCTCGGCGAAGGGGGAGGCATCCGCCCACGTGTAGAGCCGACTGGACGAATCCTTGGTGCGAGCGTCGGCGAACGCCATGCCACCCTTCGTGAGAAGCCACTCGAGTTGCGCCCGCATGAGGAGCAGCGTCGTGACCGCGGGCGTGTTGAGCGTCTGGTTGAGGCGCGAATGATCGAGCGCCTCCTTGAGGGACAGGCTCGCGGGGATGTAGCGGCCCGACGACACGATCTCGTCGATCCGTGCGATCGCCGCGGGCGACACGAGCGCGAACCATAGCCCCCCGTCCGACGCGAAGTTCTTCTGGGGCGCGAAGAAGTAGATGTCGGTCTGTGACACGTCAACCGCAACGCCACCTGCCGCCGACGTCGCATCGACCACGACGAGGGCGTCGCCACTACCCTCCGGGCGGACGACCGGGGCCATCGCCCCCGTCGACGTTTCGTTGTGGGGCCACGCGTAGGTATCGATACCGTCCTCCGCCACGGGGACCGAGATCGACCCCGCGACCCCCTCGACGATGCTCGGGGCGTGGAGAAAGGGCGTGGTGGACGCGGCCGCGAACTTCGCCCCAAACTCACCGAAAACGCAGTGCTGGGCGCGCGTGCGCACGAGCGAGAAGGCAGCCGCGTCGAAGAACGATGTCGATCCGCCGTTGCCGAGGATGACCTCGTATCCCTTCGGCACGCGGAAGAAGTCGGCGAGCATCACCCTGATGTCTCCGACGAGGTTCTTCACGGGAGGTTGCCGGTGAGACGTCCCGAGGACCCCGGGTTGCCCCTCCCGAATCGAGGTGAGCTGCTCGTCGCGAATCTTGGACGGCCCGGAACCGAATCGACCGTCACGCGGAAGGAGCGTTGGGGGGATCGTCAGTTTCTCGGGCATGGCCTCAGCCTAGTGTCCCCCACTGCCCTGGCATGATGGGCCCATGTACCTACTCCGTCCGGCGCTTCGGCGCTACGACTGGGGTTCCCCCGACGCCCTTCCCGCCTTCCTGGGGTTCGAGTCGGACGGTCAGCCCTACGCGGAGGCGTGGTGGGGAGCCCACTCCGCCAGCCCCGCGATGGCGCACGTGGCAGACGATTGGCACGGCCTCGACACGGTGATCGCAGACGATCCCGTCGTCGCCCTCGGACCCGAGGTCATTGCGGCTCACGGAGAGAGCCTTCCCTATTTGCTCAAGGTGCTCGCGATCGCCCGACCCCTATCGATCCAGGTGCACCCCAGCGCCGAGGAAGCGCGTCAAGGGTTCGCACGCGAAGACGCCGAGGGAGTCCCGCGGGACGCACCCCAGCGGGTCTTCCGCGACACGAGCCGCAAACCGGAGATGGTCGTGGCGATCACGCCGATGGTGCTCCTGAGCGGGTTGAGACCAGGGGCTCTCATCGCAGCCGATCTCGCGCGTCTGGGAGGCTCCGTCGCCGCGCGCCTCTCCTCCCTACTATCGACGGGGGGAACGGAACCGCTCGGGCTAGCGGCCTTCCTTAAGGGGGCCCTGACGGACCCCGAGGTCACGGGCCTCATCCCCAGTGTCGTTCGCGAGGGAGCGAAGGAAGGCGCCACGCCGAGCATGGTCGCCGCGGCCACCGCGGCCGCTTCCTTCCCCCATGACCCAGGTGTGATCGTCGCGCTCGCGATGAACGTCGTTTCGCTCGACCCGTGCGACGCATGCTTCACACCGGACGACACCGTCCACAGCTATCTATCCGGGGTGGGGTTGGAGATCATGGCGAACTCCGACAATGTCATTCGCGCGGGCCTGACGACCAAGCACGTCGACGTGCCCGTGTTGCTTCAGGTGGTTCGCACCACGCCGTCCGAGGCCACGCGGCCGCGCGAGACGAGGGACGGCGCGTGCGTAACGTATGGCGTCCCCGCGGGGGAGTTCCAGCTCACGGTTGTGTCGAACGGTTCCGATTCGTTCGATCCCGGACCAACGATCGCCCTCGTCCTTGAGGGAGAAGGCTCGGTGCGCACCCGCGCCGACGAGACGACGCTCGGGCGCGGCGAGGCGGTCTTCGTGCCACACGCCGACGGTGAGTTCACCGTCTCGACGTCCGGGAGGGTGGCCGTCGCCCGCGTCCCGCGCCCCACCGGTTGACCCCCGATCCCGTCGGCTCACAGCCGCTACGCGGATAGGCTGGGCCCATGGAACGCGTCTCCGTCTTCGGTACCGGGTACCTCGGGGCGACCCACGCCGCGGGGATGGCCGAATTGGGGCACGAGGTCATCGGCGTCGACATCGATGAGGACAAGATCGCCCGGCTCCAGCAAGGCGAGGTCCCCTTCTTCGAGCCGGACCTTCCCGACATGCTTCGCACGCATGTCGCCTCGGGGCGCCTGAGGTTCACCACCGACGCCGCGGAGGCCGTCGAGTTCGCCGACATCCACTTCATCGGGGTCGGAACTCCCCAGAAGCACGGCGAATACGCGGCCGACCTTTCCCAGGTCGACGCGGTCATCGACACCCTCGCCCCGCTCCTGACGCGCCCCACCATCGTCCTCGGAAAGTCCACTGTTCCCGTCGGAACCGCGGCGCGCCTCGCCGCCCGCTTGCGTTCCGAAGCTCCGGCGGGTGAGGAGGTGGGCTTGGGGTGGAATCCGGAGTTCCTTCGGGAGGGCCACGCGGTCAAGGACACGCTCCGACCGGACCGGATCGTCCTCGGAGTCGATCCGAACCACCCCGGCCGTGTCGAGGAGGCCACCCGGAGCGTCTTTGCGGCCATGCTCAAACGAAAGACCCCGTTCCTCGTCACCGACCTCGCGACGGCGGAATTGGCCAAGGTAGCCGCGAACGCGTTTCTCGCCACCAAGATCTCCTTCATCAACGCGATGGCGGAGGTGTGCGACGCCGTCGGAGGCAACGTGGTGGAACTCGCGGACGCGATCGGTTACGACGGGAGGATCGGCAGGCGGTTCCTCGACGCCGGCATCGGATTCGGGGGAGGGTGCCTTCCGAAGGACCTTCGGGCGTTCCGCGCGCGAGCGGGCGAGTTGGGGGTCGAGCGAGCACTCGGGTTCCTCCGCGAGGTGGACGACATCAACACGCGCCGCAGAGGGCACATCGTTGCCCTCGCTCGGAAGGCGGTTGGCGGAAAGCTGAGGGGTTCGACGGTCGCCGTCCTCGGGGCCGCCTTCAAACCGAATAGCGATGACATCCGCGACTCGCCCGCCCTCGATGTCGCGGGCGCGCTGCACCTCGGGGGCGCCGACGTGCGCGTGTACGACCCTCAAGCGATGGCGAACGCGAAGGTGGTGTGGCCCACCCTCAAGTACTCTGCCAGTACCCAAGAGGCGGTTACGGGGGCGCATGTAGTTATCGTCGCGACGGAGTGGGAGGAGTTCCGCATGGCGGATCCGGCCGACCTTGGGCGTCGGGTTGCCGAGCGGTGCGTCATCGACGCGCGGAACTGCCTTGACGTCGACGCATGGAAGGCGGCAGGGTGGCGCTACCAGGGCCTCGGGAGGCACGCATCATGAGTGACCTGATCGATACGACGGAAATGTACCTGCGAACGGTCTTCGAGTTGATCGAGGACGGCATCATGCCGATGCGGGCTCGGATCGCCGAGCAACTCGGGCATTCGGGTCCAACCGTGTCCCAGACCGTTGCCCGCATGGAGAGGGACGGCCTTCTCGCGGTCACCCAGGGCGACCACCACCTGGAACTCACCGCGGAGGGACGGTCAGTCGCCACCCGGGTCATGCGGAAGCACCGCCTCGCCGAGCGCCTCCTCACCGACGTCATCGGCCTCAACCTCGCGTATGTGCACGACGAGGCGTGCCGGTGGGAGCACGTCATGAGTGACCTCGTCGAGGAGCGGCTCCTCGATCTCCTCGAGGATCCCCAGCGCTCGCCATACGGCAATGAGATTCCCGGCCTCGCGGAACTCGGGGTGGCTTCCCCCGAGGTCAAGGGAGCGAAGAGCGTCCCGTCTCTCTACCGGGCCGTCCAGGACGGAGTCAAGGAGGGTCGCCTCGTTCGCATCGGAGAACCCGCGCAAGCCGCGCCAGGGGTCCTCGATCTCATAGTTGCCGCGGGGCTTCTTCCGGGGGCGTCGATCACGTTCTCGCGCAACGGGACCAGCGTCGAGGCCGACGCGGGAAAGGGTGCCGTGGTCCTCGATGAACTTCCGGCGCGGCACGTGTTCGTGGACACCCGCTGACTCGTCTGTCGTCCTGGGAAACGGCTCGGTGCACCCGTTCGTTGACGGGTTAGACCGTTGACCTTCGCGTAGTAAGGGATCCCCGTGACCGCAGTTACGTGGCGCACCTCCGTGCGTACACTCGGCGTGAGTTTCGCTTTGGGAGTGGCCGCCGCGGCCGTCATGGGGGAAGTCGGTACCTCAGCGGAGCCTGCGAGCGTCGCCGTTTTCGCCTCCTCCGGTGTGGAGTTGGCGACCCAATACGCGATTCAGGACGCTAGGATCACCGCCACGCCGGAGGCAACGTGGACCTTCGCTACTCCCGCCGTGAGCGTCGACGTTCCCGAACCCGTTGTCATCGCCCCCCGGGCAGTCGTGTCCCACCCCGCCCCACCGTCCGTCGCGGGAAACGCCATCCTCGAGGAAGCCGCCAAGTACGTTGGCACGCCCTACCTCTACGGTGGCACGACCCCGGCTGGCTTCGACTGCACGGGCTTTGTGAAGTACGTGTTTGCCCAGTTCGGAATCTCCCTACCGCACGCATCCTCCGCCTACTGGAACCTCGGAACGAGGGTGTCAGCCGCGGATGCCCGACCGGGAGACCTCATCGTCTCCTCGGGGCACGTGGGTATCTACGCCGGGGACGGGATGCAGATCGACGCACCTCGGGCGGGGAAGACCATTCAGTTCCGCGCCATCTGGCAGACGTCATACGTTTTCGTCCGGGTGTCGTAGGTTTTCAGCGGCTTCCGATTGTGATCGCCGTCACACCTTTTCCCTCATTCCCGGTGCGGACGCGCGATGTGGCGTAAGTTCGACTCATGCTGACCACGCGCCCCTCGCGTTTAGGCCGGACGATCTCGGCGATCGGCCTGGGATCTTGGCAGTTGGGCGGCGACTGGGGCGACGTTGACGACGACCGATCCCAGGAGATACTCAACGCCGCCGCCGACTCGGGTGTCACGTTCTTCGACACGGCGGACGTGTACGGCGACGGGCGTTCGGAAAAGGCGGTCGGAGCCTTCCTCGCCTCGCGCCCCAACCGGGACGACATCGTCGTCGCCACCAAGATGGGGCGCCGCGCCAGCCCTCACGTTCCCGAGGCCTTCACCCTGGACGCCTTCCGTGCGTGGACCGATCGGTCGAGGAACAACCTCGGTGTCGACCGCCTCGACCTCGTGCAGCTTCACTGCCCCCCAACTCCGGTGCTGGCTAACCCGAAGACGTACGACGCCCTCGCCACCCTTGTGGACGAGGGCGGTGTCGCGAAGGTCGGCGTCTCCGTCGAGACGTGCGAAGAGGCGCTTCTGGCAATCCACGAAGACATCGTGACGAGCGTCCAGATCATCCTCAACGTGTTGCGCCGCAAGCCCCTCGAACGCGTCATGGCCGAGGCGGAGGGGGCGGGGGTGGCGATCATTGCCCGTGTCCCTCTTGCGAGCGGACTACTGAGCGGCAAGTACGACGAGAACACCGTCTTCGCTCCGAACGACCACCGCACGTACAACCGGCACGGGGAGGCCTTCGATGTTGGGGAGACCTTCTCCGGAGTGCCCTTCGACGTCGGGGTGCGGGCGGCTCGGGAGGTCGCGGCACTGACTCCGGAGGGGTGGACCACGGCGCAACTCGCGCTGCGGTGGGTCATCGACCAGGGTGCGTCCACCGTCATCCCCGGGGCGCGGACGCCGGAGCAGGCCCGCGCGAACGCCGCGGTCGGCGACCTCCCGGCGCTCGGCGACGCGATCAATGCGTCGCTCGCGGAGATCTACCATCGGACCGTACGGGAATACGTTCACAGCCGTTGGTAGGCCGCTCAGGCCCAAGGCCGGGTAGGCTTCTCAGGGTCTTGCGCCTGTAGCTCAGGGGATAGAGCACCGCACTCCTAAGGCGGGTGTCGC
>CAZMCU010000062.1:0-1659 GCA_964564915.1 uncultured Demequinaceae bacterium
CCCGTGCAAGGAGTATCCCAGTCGTCGCGCATCGAAGAGTGGGTCCGCGCCCCTGCCTGCGGAAGCTCCGGTGGCTACCGCAATGATTACGCTCCCGGCTGCATCCTCGACGTATATGTGCTTAAGGTCTACTGCTCGGACGGCAGCGAGGCCCTCAACCCGTGGTGGATGCGCTACCGGAAATCGAACGGTGAGTGGTCGTACTGGTCCATCGTCGGCTGGTACCAGTGCCCCTTCGACGACCTTCTCGCCGCGGCGGAACACGCGTGGACTACCATGCCCATCGCCGCCAACACCATCACCGTGCAGCCCAACACGGGTTGGGTCTTGACGACGGTCCCCACCGTCGTCTACGTCGATCGC
This sequence comes from uncultured Demequinaceae bacterium, assembly GCA_964564915.1. Taxonomy (GTDB): domain Bacteria; phylum Actinomycetota; class Actinomycetes; order Actinomycetales; family Demequinaceae; genus JAFGBM01. Next base: position 364 of record CAZMCU010000062.1, read on the forward strand.
GCCCCCCGCACCATGACGACGACGCTACTCGGCCACTCCGTCCGCATCCGCGCGACGCCATCGGCCTACTCGTGGACCTGGGGTGACGGCGCGTCGACCGTCACGTCTCAACCCGGCGCCGCCTACCCGAACCAGACCGTTGCCCACACGTACATGCATCGCGAGGGTCCCGTGACCATCCGGTTGACGACGTCGTGGAGGGGCTCGTACTCGGTCGACGGTGGCGCTACGTGGCGTTCGGCACCGGGGACGGCGCACACCACCTCGACCCCGGTCACCGTCACCGTCTACGACCCCCACGGCCACCGCGTCGATTGCGCCCTCGACGGCTCCTGCCTCAGCGGTGCGACCGGGCCCTCCGGGGACGAGTGACCGCTCAAGGAGGAGCCGAGCGAGGCCCCCACACGTCGCCCGCCGAGTGGCTCGCCCGCGAACCGCGAGCCGTCAGTCGCGCCGACGTCCTCGCGCACTTCACGCGTCACGCGCTCGACCGCGACATTCGCTTGGGACTCGTCACTCACATCCTGCCGGACACCTACGTCGGCTCCGCCCACCGGAATGCGTTCGCGACCCGGGCCACAGCCGCCCTCGTGTGGGCCGGGCCCGCAGCCGCGCTCGGTGGCACCTCGGCCGCGTTTGCTCACCGCCTCGTCGCGGAGGAACCTCCCACGGTCACTCTGTGTGTTCCGAGAACCACTCGCCTCCGTGGCCCCGAGTGGATTCGAGTGATCCAGCCTTCGGTCGACATGGCACGGGCGCACGCAGGCGGCCTCCGCGTGGTGCCGCCGCTGGACGCGGTGATCCAAGCGTGGAGCGAACTCGGGACAGGTCGCGGCACGGCACTGATCCTCAATGCCGTGCGACGCGAACGGATCACGGCCAACGCCCTCCGCGTGCGCGCCTCCGCCTACCCCAGGATTCGAGCACGTCGCGCGCTCATCGCGCTCCTCGATCCGCTCGACGATGGGGCGGAGAGCTATCTCGAACACCTCGCTGCCACCCGGGTCTTCAACACCGCGGAATTCCGCGCGTTTCACCGACAGCACCCGGTGCGAGCGGGTGGACGCACCTACGTGCTCGACATGTACGACGATTCCGCGCGAGTCGCCGTGGAACTCGACGGCCGCGCGTTCCACGGGGAGGACGCCTCCCGCCGACGCGACCTTGAGCGCGACGCCGACCTCGCTTCCTTGGGGATCACAACCATCCGGCTCACGTTCGAGGACGTCACCGGTCGCCCGGAGTGGTGTCGTTCGCGTGTACGAGCGGCGCTCGCCGCTCGCCGCCGCCCGCGGG
>CAZMCU010000062.1:1759-6386 GCA_964564915.1 uncultured Demequinaceae bacterium
GCGCACCTCAGGAGCACCCCTGCAGTCACGGAGTGCTGAAATCCCGGCCGAATGCAGCACTGGTTGTCTGCAGGGGAGATCACAGCCTCCTGGCAGACAGCCAGTGCTGAGATTGCCCCCGAAATCGGCACTCACGGTCTGCAGGAGCGTTCCGCACGCCCCGCGGAACCCCTCCGAACCGCCTACGCGGTCTTCGCCTCGGGTTCGGGGTTCGGAGCGAGCGCCGGTCCTGGACGGGCGTCGGCGCCGCTGGCGCCGTCCTTCTTGTCTGCGCGCTTCGCGCGCGTCACGATCGCGGGGGCAACCCGGTCCATCACGGTGGCCTTCGAGATCGTCACGGTTCCCACGTCTTCGCGTCCGGGAACCTCGAACATCGTCTCCTGGAGCACCTCTTCGAGGATCGCGCGCAGCCCCCGCGCACCGGTCCCCCGCTCGAGCGCCTGTTCGGCAATCGCGCGGATCGCGTCGTCGTCGAAAACCAACTCGACCCCGTCAAGCTCGAACATCCGCTGGTACTGCTTGACGAGCGCGTTCTTGGGCTCGGTCAGGATCTTCACCATGGCCTCGAGGTCAAGCGGCGCGACGGTCGCGACCACGGGCATGCGGCCGATGAACTCGGGGATAAGCCCGTACTTGTGCAGGTCCGTCGGCTGAACCAGCGAGAACAGATCGGAGTTGTCCGACTCCCGCAGCGTCGCCCCGAACCCGATTCCCTTCCGCCCGACCCGGTGGGAGATGATCTCCTCCAGCCCGGAGAACGCACCGCCCAGCACAAACAGAATGTTCGTCGTGTCGATCTGGATGAACTCCTGGTGCGGGTGCTTGCGCCCTCCCTGCGGCGGCACCGACGCCGTCGTCCCCTCGAGAATCTTGAGCAGCGCTTGCTGGACGCCCTCGCCCGACACATCCCGCGTGATCGACGGGTTCTCGGCCTTACGCGCCACCTTGTCGATCTCGTCGATGTAGACGATGCCGCGCTGAGCCTTCTCGACGTCGTAGTCGGCGGCTTGGAGCAGCTTCAGCAGGATGTTCTCGACGTCCTCGCCGACGTATCCGGCCTCGGTGAGCGCCGTCGCGTCCGCGATCGCGAACGGGACGTTGAGGACCCGCGCAAGGGTCTGGGCGAGGTAGGTCTTTCCGCAGCCGGTGGGCCCGATGAACAGGACGTTCGACTTGGCGATGTCGACCTGGTCCGCCTCGCCCTCCGCACCCCCGCGGGGTTTGACGTCGCGCGCCCGGACCCGCTTGTAGTGGTTGTACACCGCGACGCTCAGGGCGCGCTTGGCCGGCTCCTGGCCAACGATGTACTCCTCCAGGAAGTTGTAGATCTCGCGGGGTTTGGGGAGCTCGGTCAGCTCCTGCTCCACCTGCTCGTGGAACTCCTCTTCGATGATCTCGTTGCAGAGGTCGATGCACTCGTCGCAGATGTAGACGCCGGGGCCCGCGATGAGTTTCTTGACCTGCTTCTGGGTCTTCCCGCAGAAGGAGCACTTGAGCAGGTCGCCGGTATCGGTCGGCCGAGGCATCGCGTCCTCCTTCCCCAGCGCACAACTCTCCCCGAGAGCGGGCGCCTCGGAATTTCAGGCTACCCGCGCCCATCGAGGACACGAAGCGACGCGCCCAAATCGTCATCATTCCGAGATGTGGTCTCGGAAGCGGTGTCCACCACCTGCCAGGGCGTCCTCGCTCCCCCTACGGAACCTTGGGGGCGTCCTTGCTCTTGCGGCTCTCCAACACCTGGTCGACAAGGCCGTAGTCCTTGGCCTCCTGGGCGCTGAGGAAGCGGTCGCGCTCGATGTCCTCGCGGATCTTCTCGGGCTTCTGACCGGTGTGACGGGCGAGGGTGTGCTCCAACCACTCGCGCATCTTCACCATCTCTTCCGCGTAGATCTGGATGTCGGACGCCTGGGCCCTCTCGCCACCCTCGATGTGCGGCTGGTGGATCATGACGCGCGCGTTCGGGAGCGCGAGCCGCTTGCCGGGCTCGCCGGCGGCGAGCAGCACGGCGGCGGCCGACGCGGCCTGGCCCAGGCACACCGTCTGGATCTGCGGCTTGATGTAGATCATCGTGTCGTAGATCGCGGTGAGCGCGGTCTGGGAGCCACCGGGAGAGTTGATGTAGAGCGTGATGTCGCGCTCGGGATCCTGGGACTCGAGCACGAGCAACTGGGCCATGATGTCGTCGGCCGATGCGTCGTCGATCTGAACACCGAGGAAGATGATGCGATCCTCGAAGAGCTTCGCGTACGGATCCTGGCGCTTGAATCCGTAGGCCGTCCGCTCCTCGAATTGGGGAAGGATGTAGCGACCGGAGACCTCGCGCCCCGCCGCCTCGCGCCCTGCGGCCACGCTACTCACCATGTCCGCGTTCACGCCTTACCTCCCGCCGACTCGCCCTTGGGGCCAGCCTCGCTCTCGTGGGTGACAACCTTGTCGATGAACCCGTACTCCAACGCCTCGTCCGCGGTGAACCAGCGGTCGCGGTCGGAGTCTTTGGTGATCTGGTCGACGGTCTTGCCCGTCTGCGCGGCGATCAACTCGGCCAACTGCTTCTTCATGTGAAGGATGAGTTCGGCGTGGATGCGCACGTCGGTCGTCGTCCCTCCGATGCCACCGGAAGGCTGGTGCATCATGACGCGGGCGTGGGGAGTCGCGTAGCGCTTGCCCTTCGCTCCACTCGATAAGAGGAACTGCCCCATCGAGGCCGCCATCCCGACCACCACGGTCGCGACGTCCGGCTTGATGTACTGCATCGTGTCGTAGATCGCCATGCCCGCCGTGACGGATCCGCCCGGCGAGTTGATGTAGAGGTAGATATCCCGGTCGGGATCCTCCGCGGCCAAGAGCATCATCTGGGCGCAGATCGTGTTGGCGCTCTCGTCCCCGACCTCGGAGCCGAGCCAAATGATCCGCTCACGCAAAAGGCGGTTGAAGATCGAGTCCTGAAGCCCCATGCCGGGGCCGTCGCCACCGGCCGCCGTCGGGACATCGGCGCGAGATCCGTCGAGGTGCGCCCCACGAATGGGAAGGCTGGGGTCGCGAGTATCGCTTGTACGCATGCCTCGACAGTAACGCGCCGAGGACGGTCGAGGAGGCGGGAATGGCCCGTTTTCGCTCACGGGGTAAACCGGGTGCCGCCTACTTCTTGGAGGACTTCTTCTTCTGTGCGGGTTTCGATTGAGGACGACGCGCGGTCGACGCTGCGGCACGCTCGGCCTTGAGCTCGGCGGCGATTTCCGCGCGCTTGGCATCGGACTCGTCCGTACCGATGACCTCGGAAAGGTCGATGGCCTTGCCCGCGGTGTCCTGGACCTTGACCCGCCGGAGCGCGACCGTGGTCGCCTTGGATCGCGCGACCTCGTTCACCATCTGGGGGAGGCGACCGGTGCGCTGAACCCCCGCGATGAACTCCTCGGGGTTGATCCCGTAGGAGCGCGAGAGGGAGATCATGTAGTCGAGGAGTTCCTCTTCCTCGACGACGATGTCGAGGTCGTCGGCCAGTTGGTCGAGCACGATCTGCGACCGCAATGTCGCCTCCACCTCCTGGGTCACCTCGGCGCGGTACGTGTCGTCCGTAAAGCGCTCCTCGCGCTCGAGGTGCTCGTGCACTTCCGCTTCGACGGCTTTGCGTGGGAGGTCGAAGGTCACCGCATTCTCGAGCGTCTTAGCGAGGAGCGTCCGAGCCTCGACCGCCTGGTTGGTCATCTGCACGTGCCCCACCTGCTTGCGCAGTTCGTCCTTGAGTTCACCGATCGTGTCGAACTCCGACGCCAACTGGGCGAACTCGTCGTCCGCCGCCGGTAGTTCCCGCTCCTTGACGGCGGTCACCTTGACGTGGATCAGGGCCTTTTCTCCGGCGTGATCGCCCGCGGCGAGCGGGCCCTCGTAACTCGTCTCTTCGCCCGCGCTCAGACCTTCGACGGCCTCGTCGAGTCCGTCGAGCATCGACCCGGAGCCCACTTGGTACGACGTGCCTTGAATCGAGTCGATGGGATTGCCGTTGAGCGACGCGGAGAGGTCGAGCGTGACGAAGTCGTCCTTCTGGGCGGGACGGTCGACGCCAACGAGGGTTCCGAACCGGGCGCGCAGGGCGTCGAGACGAGTCTCGACATCGGCGTCGCTGACGACGACGGGGGCAACCTTGACGGTGAGCGACCCCAACGTGGGAAGCGTCACCGCGGGGCGCACCTCAACGACCGCGACGAACTCGAATCCCTGGTCCCCCTCGATCTGACCGGGAACCTTGGTGACGCTGACGTCGGGCTTGCCGATCGGGTGGAGGTCGTGCTCCTCGATCGCCCCGCCGTACCAGGTCGCCAACCCATCGTTGATCGCGTGCTCAAGCGCGTCGGCCCGGTCGATGCGCTGCTCCAGCACCTTCGCGGGAACCTTGCCCTTGCGGAAACCGGGGATGGAAATCCGCTGGCCAATGTGTTCGTACGCGTGAGCGATGCTCGGCGCGAGCTCTGCTTCGGTGAGGCTGACGGTGAGCTTGACCGTCGTAGCGTCGATCTTCTCGATGGCGGTAGTCACTGCTGCTCCTGGGGGTCGCGGTGCCGCGCTCCTGCGTCCGGCGAAACCCGGCGCCGCACGCGTGGCACCGGGAGAGTCTACCGGGTCTCGCGGC
>CAZMCU010000063.1:0-6313 GCA_964564915.1 uncultured Demequinaceae bacterium
ATCCTGCGGGCGAGCATCATCTATGGACCCGGCGACCGGACGATCCTGCCCCACATCAGGAAGCTCAGACTCGGGCGGTGGGTGCTCCTGCCAGGGGGGAAGAAGCGGTGGTCGATGACCCCCGTCGGCCTTCTCAGCGAGGCGGCGTGTGAGGCGGTCGAGCGCCCCGCGCCCAGGGTTCGGGTTCTCAACGTCGCGGAGGCGCCACCGGAGCGGGTGCGCGACCTCTTTCAGCGACTGCTGGAGGAGGACACCGGGCGGCGGCTTCGGGTGATTCCAATCCCCGTGTGGGTCATGCGGGCCTACGCGATCATTGTCGAGAGCGTGTGGCGGGTACTCAGGCTCAAGCGGGAGCCCATGGTGACGCGGAGCGCGATGGCCTACATCTCCGAGGAGCGGATACTCGACTTGAGCGCCTTGCATGCGTTTCTCGGGCAGAGGTAAGTCGCGTGAGGGATGTCTCACTATGCGAGAACGTGACCCACAATGTGAGATTGAGGCGGAAATGGCGCGGAAGCGGCCCGAGCGTGCCGTAGAGTCGCAGCCATGCAGGCGAACCTCGTTGTAGTACCGGAGCGCGCGGGCCTCTAGCCCCGTACCCCGGCATCGTCCGCGCGCAGCCCCCGAAGCCCAAGGCTCAGGGGGTTTTCCATGCGAGGCGGACGACGAGCCAGCCCCGCACCTACGAGCAACAGGAGTGACCATGGCCAAGGCCCAGGACGCGAAGGCAGACAAGGCGGCAGCAGCGCCAGCGACAACGAAGCCCAAGCCCGCGGTGCCCGTCTCGCAGGCGCCAACGGAGATGACGGGGGCGCAGGCGCTCATCCGGTCGCTCGAACTCGCGGGCGCTACCGACACCTTTGGGATTCCGGGGGGAGCGATCCTTCCGGCGTTCGATCCCCTCCTCGATTCCACGATCCTCCGTCACATCCTCGTTCGCCACGAGCAGGGTGCCGGGCACGCAGCATCCGGCTATGCGCACGTGACGGGGAGGCCGGGGGTGTGCATCGTGACGTCCGGCCCCGGGGCGACGAACCTCGTCACCGCGATCGCCGACGCGAACATCGACTCGATTCCTATGGTGTGCATCACCGGTCAGGTGGCGGCCGCAAACATCGGGACGGACGCCTTCCAAGAGGCGGACATGGTGGGAATCACCCAGCCGATCACCAAGCACAACGAGTTGGTGACCGACGCCTCGCAGATCGCCCGCGCGGTGGGTGAGGCCTTCCACATAGCGACGACGGGTCGACCCGGCCCGGTGCTCGTTGACATCGCCAAGTCCGCACTTGCGGAGAAGACGATGTTCTCGTGGCCGCAGACGTTCGACCTCCGTGGGTATCACCCGGTGGTGTCGCCCCATGTGAAGTCGATCCAAGAGGCGGCGAAGCTTCTGGCGACCGCCCGACGCCCCGTGCTGTACGTGGGCGGAGGAGTGATCCGGGCGGGCGCGTGGGAGGGTTTACGGAAACTCGTGGACTCGTCAGGGGCCGCCGTCGTGACGACCTTGATGGCCCGCGGCGCGCTTCCCGACAGTCATCCCCAGCACCTCGGCATGCCGGGTATGCATGGGACGGTGCCCGCGGTGGCCGCCCTCCAGAAGGCGGACCTGATCCTCGCCCTCGGCGCCCGTTTCGACGACCGCGTGACGGGCAAACTCGAATCGTTCGCCCCGCACGCCACCATCGTTCACGCCGATATCGACCCGGCCGAGATCGGGAAGAACCGCGTCGTCGACGTTCCCATCGTCGGCGACCTGAAGGACATCTTCGCCGAACTCGTTCCCGCCCTCGCGGAGGAGCACCGCAAGCACGGTAAGCCGGACCTTGAGGCCTGGTGGCGCCAACTCGATGAGTGGCGGAAGACCTACCCCCTGGGTTATACGCCAACGGACGACGGGCACCTCGCCCCCCAGCACGTGATCCAACGGCTCGGCGAGATCACGGGGCCCGAGGCCATCTACGTCGCTGGCGTCGGCCAGCACCAGATGTGGGCGAGCCAGTTCCTCCGCTTCGAGAGGCCGAGGTCGTTCCTCACGTCCGGAGGTCTCGGGACGATGGGGTACGGAATGCCCGCGGGCATGGGGGCCAAGGTTGGCGCTCCCGACCGCACGGTTTGGGTCATCGATGGTGACGGCTGCTTCCAGATGACCGGTCAGGAGATGGTGACCTGCGCGCTCAACGACATCCCCGTCAAGGTGGCGATCATCAACAACTCATCGCTGGGGATGGTCCGCCAGTGGCAGACGCTCTTCTACAACGAGCGGTATTCCAGCACCGATCTCCATACCGGTCACGACACCCGCCGCATTCCCGACTTCGTCAAACTTGTCGAGGCGATGGGGTGCGTTGGCCTGCGCTGCGAGACGGAGGCCGACGTCGACGCCACGATCAAGAAGGCCAACGAGATCAATGACCAGCCCGTGGCGGTCGAGTTTGTGGTCTCGCGCAACGCGATGGTGTGGCCCATGGTCAACGCCGGGGTCAGCAACGACGAGGTTCAGTACGCACGGGGCGTCGCCCCCGTTTTCGATCGGGAGGACTAGACATGAGCAAGCACACGCTATCCGTACTGGTCGACAACAAGCCGGGCGTGCTCGCCCGCGTCGCTGGTCTCTTCTCGCGCCGGGCGTTCAACATCCACTCGCTCGCGGTGGGGCCGACGGAGCATCCCGAGGTGTCCCGTATCACCGTGGTCGTGGACGTCGAGGACCTGCCCCTCGAGCAGGTGACCAAGCAATTGAACAAGTTGGTCCACGTGCTCAAAATCGTGGAACTCGAGCGAGACCGCTCCGTGCAGCGCGAACTGCTCCTCATCAAGGTGCGAGCCGATGCCCGCCAGAGGGCCGAGGTTCTCCAGATCGTGGACCTCTTCCGGGCGCACGTCGTCGACGTCTCACCCGACAGCCTCGTCATCGAAGCCATCGGCACGCCGACCAAGCTGGACGCCCTGATGGGAGCCCTAACACCGCACGACATTCGGGAGATCGTTCAGTCCGGTACCGTCGCCATCGGAAGGGGTTCACGCTCCATTAGCGAGCGGGCGCTCGACCGCTCCGGTGCCGCGGCTGCGTCAACCGAGTAGATTCCAATAGGTTCCCGTAACGCGAATAGACGAAGATACGAGAAAAAGGAGACAACCATGGCTGAGTTGTTCTATGACGCCGACGCCGATCTCGCGGTCATCCAATCCAAGAAGGTCGTCATCGTTGGGTATGGCTCGCAGGGCCACGCCCACGCGCAGAATCTGCGCGACTCCGGAGTGGAGGTCAAGGTCGTGGAGAAGGAGGGCACCACGAACTGGACCAAAGCCAAGAACGACGGGTTCGACATCATGGAAATCGGCGAGGCCGTCACCTGGGCCGACATCATCATGATCCTGCTTCCCGACTCGCTCCAGCGGATCCTCTACCAGGAGTCGATTCTTCCGAAACTCACGCCCGGCAAGATGCTGATGTTCGCACACGGATTCAACATCCGCTTTGGGTACATCAAGCCGCCGGAGGGTGTCGACGTTGGGATGGTCGCCCCTAAGGGGCCGGGTCACCTCGTGCGCCGGGAGTACGTCGCGGGTCGCGGCGTGCCGGTGCTTGTCGCGGTCGAGCAAGACGCGTCGGGCAAGGCCTGGGAGACCGCGCTCAGCTACGCCAAGGGCATCGGTGGGCTCCGAGCCGCCGGCATCAAGACGACGTTCACCGAGGAGACGGAGTCCGACCTCTTCGGCGAGCAGGCCGTCCTGTGCGGTGGGACCACCCAGTTGGTTCAGTACGGTTTCGAGGTGCTGACCGAGGCCGGGTACCAGCCGGAGATCGCCTACTTCGAGGTGCTCCACGAGCTCAAGCTCATCGTCGACCTCATGATCGAGGGCGGCATCTCCAAGATGCGCTGGTCGATCTCCGACACCGCGGAGTACGGCGACTACGTCTCCGGGCCCCGCATCATCGACGAGGGCGTCAAGCGGCGCATGGAGGAGGTCCTGGCCGAGATCAAGGACGGTTCCTTCGCCAAGCGCTTCATTGCCGATCAGGACAAGGGCGCTCCCGAGTTCAAGGAGTTGCGCGCCAAGGGCGAGGGTCACCCCATCGAGGCCGTCGGTCGTGGCCTCCGCAAGCTGTTCCTCTGGAACAAGGTTGAGGACGCGGGCTACGAGGAAGGCAAGGCCGGGCAAGCGTGACGACGTATCGACTCGCCGTCGTTCCTGGCGACGGGATCGGACCCGAGGTGGTCGCGGAGGGGCTCAAGTGCCTCTCCGCTGCCATCGAAGGAACGGACCTCGTCGTCGAGCAGACGCCCTTCAACCTCGGCGCCCAGCGGTGGCACGCGACCGGTGACCTGCTGACCCAGGCCGACCTCGACGCCATTCGTGGCCACGACGTCATCCTCCTGGGAGCCATCGGCGACCCGACCGTGCCGTCTGGCGTGCTCGAGCGGGGGTTACTGCTCAAGCTGCGATTCGAGTTGGATCAGTACGTCAACCTTCGTCCGTCCAAGCTCTACCCTGGCGAGGTTTCTCCACTGGCCGACCCGGGCGAGATCGACTTCGTTGTGGTGCGCGAGGGCACCGAGGGACCGTACATCGGCAACGGAGGAGCGCTCCGGGTGGGTACCCCTCACGAGATCGCGACCGAGGTGTCCGTGAACACGCGATTCGGAGCGGAGAGGGTGGTGCGGTACGCGTTCGAGTTGGCATCCCAGCGTGAACGGAAGAACGTCACGCTCGTTCACAAGCACAACGTCCTCGTCCACGCCGGGCACCTGTGGCGTCGCACTGTCGAAGCCGTGGCTCCAGACTTCCCCGGTGTGACGTGGGATTACCTCCACGTCGATGCGGCGACGATCTTCATGGCGACCAAGCCGTCGAGGTTCGACGTCATCGTCACGGACAACCTGTTCGGCGACATCATCACCGACCTTGCCGCCGCGGTGTCCGGGGGCATCGGCCTAGCCGCGTCGGGGAACATCAACGCCGATCGCACGGCCCCGAGCATGTTCGAGCCCATCCATGGTTCCGCGCCCGACATCGCGGGCAAGGGGCTCGCGGACCCGTCCGCCACGGTGCTGTCCGTGGCGATGATGCTCGACTTCCTCGGGCATGGGGCGTTGGCCAAGCGGGTCGAGGCGGCGGTCGCCGCCGACGCCGCGGCCAAAGGCCCCGCGAAGCGTTCGACGAGCGAGATCGGCGACGCGATCGCGGCGAGGATTAGGGGGTAAGCGACATGAGCCAGACGACCGTGGCCGCCTTCGCGGTGACGCCCAACCCCGCGCCGGCGTCGGACGCCGTCCGCGAACAGGTGCTGCACGAGTTGAAGTTCGGCACCGTCTTCACCGACCACATGGCTCGCATCACGTGGCGCGAGGATGAGGGATGGACCGACCGGCGCGTCGAGCCGTATGGGCCGTTGTCGCTCGATCCCGCCGCGGCTGTCCTTCACTACGCCCAGGAGATCTTCGAGGGCCTCAAGGCGTATCGGCACGCGGACGGTTCGATTTGGCTCTTTCGCGCTGAGGCGAACGCCGAGCGCTTCCAGGCGTCCGCTCGCCGCCTCGCCCTGCCGGAGCTGCCGGTCGAGGACTTCCTCGGCTCGATCGAGGCGCTCCTCGCCGTCGACCACGCTTGGGTGCCGGACGCCCCGGAATCGTCGCTCTACCTTCGGCCGTTCATGTTCGCGTCCGAGGCGTTCCTCGGCGTGCGTCCCGCCAATCTCGTCGACTACCTGATGATCGCCTCTCCCGTCGGCGCGTACTTCGCGGGCGGCGTCAAACCGGTGTCGATCTGGGTCGCGGAGGGCTTCCACCGCGCGGGTCCCGGCGGCACGGGGGCCGCGAAGTGCGGCGGAAACTACGCCGCCTCGCTCTTGCCGCAGATGCAGGCGTACGAGCACGGCTGCCAGCAGGTGCTCTTCACCGACGCCGCGACCGGGATGTACCTCGAGGAGCTCGGCGGCATGAACCTGTTTGTCGTCCGGGCGGACGGAACCATCGAGACGCCGCGCCTGACCGGGACGATCCTCGAAGGCATCACGCGATACTCCGTGCTCCAGATTCTGGAGGACGACGACGTCAAGGTGGTTGAGCGGGACATCTCGCTAGCCGAGGTGCGGGAGGGCATCGCCGAGGGTTCGATCACCGAGGTGTTCGCGTGCGGGACAGCCGCGGTCGTGACGCCCGTGGGGCGATTGGCTGGCGCGGACTTCGACGTCACCGTTGGCGACGGCACGGCGGGCGAGGTGACCATGCAGATCCGCAAGGAGCTCATGGACATCCAGTACGGGCTCGCGGACGACACCTACGGGTGGATGCGCCGCGTGCGCTAG
>CAZMCU010000064.1:0-6257 GCA_964564915.1 uncultured Demequinaceae bacterium
CTACCAGAAGAGGTGAAGGACGACTCCCACCCCGGAGGCCACCAAGATCACGAGCCACACGAGCGGGGCCACCTTTTTCGACCGCCGGTAGAGGCAGGTCAGCCCGGCAGCGGCCGCGACGATCAGGGTGTAGGTCAACAGGTGCCAGCGGTCGTACAAGAAGCCGACGACCTTGTCCGACGTGTATTTGATGAGGACGAGCGCGAGGAACGCGACGATGGCGACGCGAGCCGCCGGCCACATCGCCGAAAGGACCCGCTTGGACTTCTCCCTGACCTGCTGAATGGCACCACCGAATACGACCGCTAGGGTCAGGACGAGGAGGGCCTCGAAGCCCTCGATCACATGCGTCATGTCTCCTCCTTGAGAGGTGTTCTACATGTCGCCTTTAATCTATCCAGTCCGATGGCGGCGTCAAGCGTGAGAAGCCGAGAAGGCTACTTCTGGTCCGCTGCCTTGAGCCCGTCGATGATTTCCGTGACCCGCTCGACGGTGAGGCTGCCCACAGCCCGCTCGTCGGCGAGCATTGCGGGGGCCTGGTCGCACATTCCAATGCAGTTCGCCCACTCGAGGGTGAACTTCCCATCTGGAGTGGTCTCACCAAACGACACGCCGAGCACCTTCTCAAGGTGTTCCGCGATTCCGCCCGCGCCCGCCATCTCGCAACTGAGCGTGCGGCACAACCGGATGACGTGCTGGCCGGTCGCACCGACCTGAAGGAACGTGTAGAAGGAGACCACACCGTGGACCTCGACGGGGGGAATGTCGAGCCGGTCCGCGAGCACCTGCATCGCGAGGCTGCTGATCTCGCGGCGCTGGGCACGCAGATCCTGCAGCACGGGGATGAGAGAGTCGCGCTCGCCACCGTGCTTCTCGATCAAAGCGTCGATGTCCTCGACGAGACCCGCCTCGTCGGCGGCCAGTTGAGTCGGAACGTTCAACATATCTACTTGCCCTTCTCGCTGGTGGCCGCGATAAACGTTCCGCGGGGGGTGTAGTCGGTGTGGAGCAGGTGGTGGCTCGTGTGCCCGCACGGGCCGTCCGTCAGGAACTCGCCGTACAGACGCAGGACCGCCGGGTTTTCGTGGCTCTTGCGAGCCTTCCCGGCGACGCCGTACGCCGCGTCCTCCGCGTAGATCGCGTTCGCTCGCGCCTGGCGGATGTCCGCGTTCGTCGGGATCGGCTGGCCACCGCCACCGAGACACCCACCGGGGCAGGCCATGAACTCGATGAAGTGGCACTCGCTGAACTTGCCGCCGGCCTTGATGTCGTCCATGACCTTCTCGGCATTCGCCGTGCCGTGGACAACCGCGACCTTGAGGGTCACGCCCTTGAGCCAATTCCAGTCGGGAACGAGGTGGGCGAGGATCTCCGGGACCGGCCCGACCTCGTCGGGGATAGTCAACTCGGCGTACTTGGCGCCCTCGAATCCGCGGACGGGGAGGATGTCGGCGTGGGCGAAGAGGTCCTCCGCCTTGAGCCCCGTGACCAACTCGATGACGGTGCGGAGGGCGGCTTCCATCACGCCACCGGTCGCGCCGAAGATGACACCGGAACCGGAAGCGGTCCCGAACGGGTCGTCGAAGTCGCTCGCGGGCATCTGCGGAAGGTCGATGCCGTGCTCCTTGAGCATCTTCCCCAACTCACGGGTGGTGAGGGCGTAGTCCACGTCGGCGTGACCGCTGTCGGTCATCTCCGGACGCTTCGCCTCGAACTTCTTGGCCGAGCAGGGCATGAGCGACACCGAAACGACGTTCTCCGGGTCGATGTCGTTCTTGTCGGCGTACCAGGTCTTGAGGAGCGCGCCGAACATCTGCTGCGGGCTCTTGCACGTCGACACGTTCGCCAGGTACTCGGGGTATTGGTGCTCGATGTACTTGATCCAGCCGGGGCTGCACGAGGTGAACTGCGGAACGGGCTGGCTGGTGTCGCCGAGGACGAGGTTCTTGTAGAGGCGGAGGAGGAGCTCCGTCCCCTCCTCGATGATCGTCAGGTCGGCGGTGAAGTTTGTGTCGAAGACCTTGTCGAAACCGGCCTTGTGCAACCCGGTGTTCAACTGCCACGTCATCGGTGTGCCCGGCTCCAGGCCGAACATCTCGCCGATCGCCGCGCGAGGTGCGGGGGCGGTCTGGATGACGACGTGCTTGGTCGGGTCCTCGATGGCAGCCCAAACGTCGTCCGTGTTGTCGACGGCGGAAAGGGCGCCGGTGGGGCACCGGTTGATGCACTGACCGCAGTTGATGCAGTCAACCTGCGAGAGCGGCACGTCCATGAACGTGGAAACCTCGGTGTGGTCGCCCCGGCCGATGACACCGATCGCGCCAACCCCCTGCAACTCCACGCACGTGCGAATGCAGCGCAAGCACTGAATGCACTTGTCCATGTCGCGCACGATCGACGGCCCGAGGTTGTCGAGGCAGTGCGTCGGCTCTTCCTTGTGGCCAAAGCGGAGGTAGTCGACGCCGTACTCCGCCGCGAGATCCTGCAGTTCGCAGTTCCCGTTGCGGACGCACGTGCGGCACTCGCCGTAGTGCTCGGAGATCATGAGGTCGATGACGTCCTTACGCGCCTGACGGACGCGCGGGCTGTGGGTATCGATCTCGACGTTGGACGTGATGGGGTAGGCGCAACTGGCTTGAAGGTTCCGCTGCCCGGACACCTCGACGACGCACACGCGGCACACCGCGGGGTCGGGAAGGTCGGGGTGGTGGCACAGGGTGGGGATCTTGATGCCGCACGACCGCGCGGCGTCAAGGATGCTCGTGCCCTTCGCTACCTCGATCTCACGGCCGTCGATCGTGACCGAAACCGTGTCGATACCAACCTCGGTCGAGGTGGCCGTGTTCTGCTCGTGAGGAGTCATCGGTGTGCTCTCTTCGCTCTCAGTTGGTCGCGGGGGCGCGGTTGACGATCGCGGACATCTGCTGCGTCAGGATGGACAGGAAGACGTTGGGACTGGACTGGCCGAGGCCACATTTGGACGCGACCTGCATCGTCCCGCACAGGCTCATGAGGTCCTTGAGGTACTCCTCCGAGCACTCGCCACGCTTGAGCATGCGAATTCCCTCGAGGAGTCTGACGTTTCCGATGCGGCATGGCGTGCACTGCCCGCACGACTCGTCCGCGAAGAACGTTTGGAAGTTCTCGGCGACATCGAGTAGGTCGCGATCCGGGCCAATGACGATGACGGCGCCACCGGTCGAGAGGTCCTCGTACCCGATGGTCCGGGTGAAGTCGGAGGCGGGCACGCACTGGCCGGAAGCTCCCCCGACGATCACGGCTTGCGCGTTCTCTCCACCCACCGCCTTGAGGACGTCGGCGATGGTGATGCCGAAGGGGAATTCGTAGACGCCGGGACGTTCGATGTCCCCCGAGATGCTGAGCAGCTTGGGACCCTTCGAGCGCTCGGTGCCGATGCCCGCGAACCATTCCGCACCGTTGGCGAGGATCGCCGCGACCCAGGCGAAGGTTTCGACGTTGTTGACGGTCGTGGGGGCGCCGTTGAGGCCAGCGACGACGGGGAACGGGGGGCGGTTGCGGGGTTCGCCGCGCTTGCCCTCGAGACTCTCGATGAGGGCCGTCTCCTCGCCACAAACGTAGGCGCCGGAGCCCATGTGGATGTGGATGTCGAAGTCGAACCCTTCTTCTCCCTCAATCCCCACACCGAGCAGGTTGGCCTCGCGGCGACGCTTGAGGCAATCCTCAAGGGCCGGACGCATGTACGCGTACTCCGCGCGAAGGTAGAGGACGCCTTCGGCGGCGCCGATCGCGTAACCCGCGATCGTCATGCCTTCGAAGACCAGGTCGGGCCACTCGCTGAGGATGACGCGATCCTTGAACGTCCCGGGTTCGCCCTCGTCCGCGTTGCAGACGACGTAGCGGCAGCCAGTCGTCGCGGGGGCGGCGGCGGCCAACTCCCACTTGAGTCCGGTGGGGAAACCCGCGCCACCGCGGCCCTTGACCCCGGATTCCTTGATCGTCGCGATGACGCCCGGAGGATCCAGGGCGACCGCGGCCAGCAGTCCCGCATCGGCCTCAATCGAGGCGAAGGTCATGGGCGTGCGTAGAGTCATCAGGCGTTCTCCTTAGGGGCGCCGTGGCCACTAGAGGTGGCCACCGGCCATCCTCGAGCCGTGCGTGCGTCTTCCATGGTAGGCGCGGCTTCCGCCCCCCATGGGTGCCCTAGGTCCCAATTGGCGTGCGACGCCCTTGGGGAGCCCGATGAGCTACGGAACGATCTCCACGTGCTGGTAGTCCGGGCTTCTCCACACGCCGCCCCACCGGAACCCCTCGTCGAGGAAGGCGTTCAGGGCCGCCCCTCCCTCGATCAGAAGTCCCGGGCCGTCCGCCCGATCGACGTAGGGTGCCCCGTTCGGGGGCATGACGTCGCCATTGAAGATGTAGGGGTTCTCCACGGGGTTGATGTCGATGGCGCGACCGTAGGCGTGGTTGGACCACACCGGATCGCCGTTCGCGACGGCGTAGCGGCAGTTGAAGGCCGACGTATTGTCCGCCGCCATCGAGGCGTTGTCATCGGCGCCGAATGCCGCGACGTTGATCATCGATCGGATGGGAAACTCCTGGTCGAAGAGGCTGGAGAACGCGGCCCTCGCCCGGGTTTCGATGTCGGAGTTGATGATGAGTTCGCCCGTCTCGACCGTCCCGTCGAACGTCCAGTGCGCCACGTCGACGACGACCAGGCTTTCCGGGCCCACGGGGCAACCCTCGCGCCACGACACGCCGAGGTCGGCCTCCGTCGCCCCCCTGCTTTCCCAGGTGAAGGTCGGGACCGCCGACGGCGTCGGAATCGGGCTGAGGGTAACGCTCGGGGCGACGGTAACGGTCTCGACCGGTGCTGGGGCGCCGCATCCGGCGAGGATCGTCGCGGCGAGGAGGGCTCCCAACGCAAGCGCCCCCCTCTTTGGGGAGGCGCCGGCTGGCGAGCGAGTGTCGGCCACGCTAGTCGAGGTAGTCGCGGAGCACCTGGGACCGCGACGGGTGGCGCAATTTCGACATGGTCTTCGACTCGATTTGGCGGATGCGTTCGCGCGTGACGCCGAAGACGCGACCGATCTCGTCGAGCGTCTTGGGTTGCCCGTCCGTCAGTCCGAAGCGCATGCCCACCACGCCGGCCTCGCGACCGCTCAGGGTTCCCATGACCTTGCTTAACTCCTCCTGAAGGAGCGTGAACCCCACCGCATCGGCGGGGACGACGGCCTCGGAGTCCTCGATGAGGTCACCAAACTCGCTATCGCCGTCTTCGCCCAGGGGCGTGTGGAGGGAGATGGGTTCGCGGCCGTACTTCTGCACCTCGATGACCTTCTCCGGCGTCATGTCGAGCTCAGCCGCGAGTTCCTCCGGTGTGGGCTCTCGACCGAGGTCCTGGAGCATCTGCCTCTGGACACGGGCGAGCTTGTTAATGACCTCGACCATGTGGACGGGGATACGGATGGTTCGGGCCTGGTCGGCCATGGCGCGGGTGATGGCCTGGCGGATCCACCACGTCGCGTACGTGGAGAATTTATAGCCCTTGGTGTAGTCGAACTTCTCGACGGCGCGGATGAGCCCGAGGTTGCCCTCCTGGATGAGGTCGAGGAAGAGCATCCCGCGGCCGGTGTAGCGCTTGGCCAGGGACACGACGAGTCGGAGATTCGCCTCTAGAAGATGGTTCTTGGCGTGGCGACCATCGTTGGCAATCCACTCCAGTTCGCGACGCGACTTGGGGTCCATCTTTTTAGCGGTCGCAAGCTTTTCCTCCGCAAAGAGCCCGGCCTCGATCCTTTTGGCGAGGTCCACCTCTTGCTCGGCATTGAGGAGCGCGACCTTCCCGATCTGCTTGAGGTAGTCCTTCACGGGGTCGGCGGTCGCACCGGCGGTGATCACTTGCTGCGCGGGGGCGTCGTCGTCCGCGTTGCGAATGACGAATCCTTTGTCGTCCCTCTCCTCTTCGACGGCCCCGGTATCGTCAAGGTCAACCTCGTCCTCATCGGCGAGATCTCCTGGCGCGGGCTCCTTGGTCAGGACCTCGACGGGGGGCTCGGCCTCGAGGTCGTCATCCTCGCTGTCGTCCTCGGCTGTCGGGTCGTTGGCTTTCGGCTCTCCCGCCTTGGTCGGTGCGGCGGACTTCTTCGCCGGTCCCGCGCCTTTGGCCGCCACCTTCGTCGATGTTCCCTTGGAGGCCGCGGCCTTCGTGGGTGCCGCATCCGTTGCCGACGGGACCGTCGTGGGCGAGGAGGGCTTCTTGGCTGTGGCCTTGG
>CAZMCU010000065.1:0-6132 GCA_964564915.1 uncultured Demequinaceae bacterium
GCGCCTACGAACGCTTCCTCGAGCAGGAGAAGCGGAAAGCGAAATCGGCGAAGGCTTAGCCGACGGGCGGATGAGTCGGCCGATACGCCGGGTTCTGTCCTCACCGAAGTGAGGGGCGGCCATCCATCTACGACGCACGTTGCCGTGCGCCTCTAGCGGTCTACCCGGAAGCTCGGGCGAGCAGCCCTCGAACGCTTCCTGTCTGACCTTGCTCCGGGCGGGGTTTACCTAGCCGCCCCCGTCACCGGGGACGCTGGTGAGCTCTTACCTCACCGTTTCACCCTTACCTCAAGCCGAAGCCCAAGGCGGTTTGCTCTCTGTTGCACTGTCCCGTGGGTCGCCCCAGGTGGCTGTTAGCCACCACCCTGCTCTACGGAGCCCGGACGTTCCTCGGCGCGGTTACCCGCGACGCGACCGCCTGGCCGACTCATCCGCCCCACCAGGGTACGCGGCGCGGGGCGTCTTGACCACGCCATGAGCGATGATGCCAGCGCCCTACAGGAATCGATCCAGTGTCCCGGTCTGGAGGTCGTAGACGTACTGGCGCATCGGACCATCGTCGCCGTCGCCCCCGAGGTTGGTGGCGTAGGTGAAGAACACGAGGTAGCGGCCACCGTAGACGGCGTCGGGGTACGAGTCGGCGTTGGCCTGCACACCCCCCGGGCCGACGTTGAGTCGCGTCACCGCCCCCGTTGCGAGGTCGGCGTAGAAGATGTCGTACGCGCCGTTCGTGTCGCCCGGCACGAGGTCGGAAGCCTGCGAACCGAACACGACGCCGCTGCCGTCCTGCACCATGAGCGCGTGCTGCGAGTCGCCATTGGCCGGCGCGCCACCGGGCGTCCTGCTGACGAGCGTCGTGGTCCCAGAAGCGCGGTCGCGCACAAAGACGTCGTACACCGTGTTGGTGTCGTCACCGACGAGGTTGGACGCCTCCGACTGGAACGCGACGTACCGCCCGTCGAGCGAGATGGTCGGGTCGCTCGACAGGAAGTCGCCCGGGGTGCCGTCGCTCGCGACGCTCACCTGCTCCACGTCCCCGGTGGTCCGGTCGACGACGTACAGGTCGCCGTAGTAGTTGTCGTCGCCGTACTCGCCCTGGGTGCTCGACGCGAACACGACGTACCGCCCCCCGGCCGACACGGCGGGGTGGTACCCGTAGGCCGCCTGTCCCACCTGACCCGCGGGGACGAGTTCGAGGGCCCCGGTCGCGACATCGTAGACGTACGCTTGCGGCACCTTGGTGACCCCGGGAACGAGGTTCGTGGCGTACGACGTGAACACGATCGTGGTGCCGTCGGCAGAGATCCGCGGCCCCGTCGACGCCTCGTTGCCGGCCACGGCGTCGAACTCGCTCACGCGGAACGCCGCCCCGGACTGCACCTGCTTGAGGAAAACGTCGACGAACCCATTGGTGTCACCGTTGACGATGTCGGTCGCGGCCGAGTCGAACACCACCTGCATCCCATCCCACGAGACATCCCCATCGATCGTCAGCATGTAGCCGTGGACCCCGAGTTGGGACTCATCGATCCGCTGGGCCGTGCCCGTGGCAACGTTGTAGAGGTAGAGCCACGACGGCCCCGTCTTGATGAGGACGACGGGGGCGGGGTCGCCCAGCGTCGCGGCTGCCGCATCGGGCTGGAATCCTCCCGTCGGCGCCGTAGGAGAGGGCGTCGCGGAAGGGACGACGCTCGACGTGGGAGTGGGCGTGGTGGAGGGGCCACCGCCATCACCGGCATCGCATCCGGTGAGGCTCGTCCCGAGGATGAGCGTGGCGGCTATCGCGACCGAGGCGCGCCCCACTGCGGAGGTACGAAACACGTGAACCATGGTCTATCCCTGCCCTTCCCCTGCGTCTTCCGGAATCACCAGCTCGAGGGTCACCCCGCGCCCTTCGAGTCGCTCATTGACGTGCGCAACGAAGTCTTCCGCCGTCGCTCCCCACAAGGGAAGCCTCGTGATAGTGCCATCGGCCCTCAGAGTAACGCGCGGTTCGGCACTTGCGGCGAACGTGGTCGGTTCCTGGGTGACGGAAATCGTCTTCCCTATCGCATACTCCCGGGGCAATCTCAATCGCTTCTCCTGGATGGACTGCGGGCGTTCCAGGGAACCGGTTGGCATGAGGACGAGCAATACGCGCTTGTTCTTGATCACATTGGCGAATGCCAGGACCCACAGGAGCACCCCCGGTACGGCGAAGACGAACGCGGCGATCCTCAGCCACAACCACGGTGCGGCACCCACCCACGGCGTCCCCGGCACCCCGGAGAGCCACACCATGACCGCCGGCACGATCGCCCGACCCACGACGCGCAGCACTATAGCCCGCCACGGCTCCCACCACACCGGCACCGGGTTCATCCACGCAGTCGACATCTCTTTCCTCCCGTCGGAACCTGTCTCAACCTGTCTAGTCCGTTGTCTCCCCTAGGCACAAGAGGTGACGCTCCGCGATCTCACCGTCCGCCATCACCCGCAGCTCGAGGACGCTGATCGAGGCGGGTTGGGGCCAGATGGATCCCCACGAACGCGTCTCCATGTGCATCGACAACCCCACGATCGACTTGATGGCGACGGCGTGGGAAGCGAGCACGTAGGAGCGGTGCGTGTCGTCGCCAGCGCGACACTTCTCCGCGTGCTCCCACGCGAGTTCGCGCACGAGCCCATCCAGACGAAGGCCCACCCGGGGAATGGACTCGCCACCGGGGGCCGCGATCTCGCCAAACCGCCAGCGGTGAATCGCGTCCCCGAACTGTTCCGCGATCTCGTGCCCCGTGAGACCCTCCCACTGGCCGAAGTCGATCTCCTTGAGCCGAGCGTCGGTCTCGATCGGAAGCTTCAGTCGCGCCGCGATCGCCTCGGCCGTCTCCCGGGCTCGGTTCATGGGAGAGGAGAGGACGCGGGAGACGGGGGCAATGCGCTTCCAACAATCGCGGCCCATCCGGGACACCCGCTCCGCGGCCATCTCCGCTTGGGCCTTGCCGGTCGCGTTGAGGTGGGGGCCCGGCTTGGTCGAACCGGAGAGTTCGTGGGTGAGGGTCATGTCGGTAACCCCATGCCGGACGAAGACGAGGGTCAGGGGGCTGACGAGGTTCGCGCCTCGCACGTCGAAGAGGGCACCACCCCTGGTCGCCAGGGTCTCGTGGGGGGTGTCGTCGGTTTCGGGTGCGGGGGCGACGTCCTCATCGCCAAGGTCGGAGACGTCGGGCTCCACCGGATCCTTAGAAGAGTCCACGATTGGGCCCACCCTCCCCATCGTCGTCTTCCGCGCCGTGACCTCGCCGAATCGACGGATTACCGGTATCCATCGCCTCGTTCGCGAGCGCGTCGGCTCGGGAGTTCAGGGCCCGCTCCGCCCACGTGAACGTCACGTGCGCCCCCTTGACGATCTCAGCCGCCTCGGCCTGAAGCACCTTCATGGCCGGGTGCTTGACCTTCCACTCGCCCTTCATCTGTCGAACGAGCAGCATCGAATCGAGGCGCACGTCGAGGTACGCCTGGGGGTCGATCTCGCGCGCGGCCCTGAGTCCGGCGATCAGCCCGCGATACTCGGCCACGTTGTTCGTCGCGACGCCAAGGTATCCCGCGCGTTCGGCGAGGATCTCGCCCGTCGCCCCGTCCGCGACGAGCGCCCCGTAGCCCGCAGGGCCGGGGTTGCCACGCGAGCCGCCGTCGGCCTCGACCACCAGAACCCGCACTAGCCCTCCCGCACCAGGATCCGGCCGCAATCCTCGCAGCGGAGGATCGTGTCGGGAGCGGAGGAGGCGATCTCGCCGAGCGATCCGGGGTCGACCTTGACGTGGCAGCCACCGCATTGGCCGTGGTGGAGCGGTGCGGCACCAACGCCGCCGTGCGAAGCGCGCAACTTCTCGTAGAGCGCGAGCAGGGCGGGGTCGATTCCGGCGATCAATTCCGCGCGTTCGGCCTTGATGGTCTCCAGTTCCTCGTCGATATCCGCCCACAGCGCGTTGCGTTCCAGCATGAGTTCACCGAGCTGGCCGCGTTCCTCGCCGATCTTCTCGTGCACGTGGGCGAGCGCGGCCTCCGCGGCCTCGAGCCTCCCCATCGCCTCAAGCTCGATGTCCTCCAGGTCGGACTGCCTCTTGGCGAGCGTCGTCAACTCGCTCTGGAGGGCCTGCAAGTCTTTGGGTGTCCCTTGGCCGGATTCCATTCGGGCGGTGTCGCGTTCCGCTCTCGCACGCACCGCCTGGACGTCATCCTCCGCCTTGGTCACCTCTCGCTGAATGTCCCCCACCTCGGTCGATCGTGTGATGCCTTCCTCTTCGAGCGCCTGGGCCCTCTCCTCGATCTCCGCGATCGCGTCGAGAACGGGATGCGAGGAACGCCGATGACGAGCCTGATCGGCTCGCGTGTCGAGCGCCTGTACCTCGAGGAGCTTTCTTTGGTCCTCTGCTGGAGCGGTGGGCATGGGTCCTCCTCAAGCTTCTGGCGAGCCGCCGAAGCGGGCCGTCCACGGGTCGGTGTTCAGGGTACTGACGCGGGTTTCGACACCCGTGGCGGCCGCGAGTTCGGCCGCCGCGGCATCGAGCCACAACCATTCCGACGCGAAGTGGCTCACGTCGACGAGCGCGGGACGACCGTCAAGAGCGAGGGCGGTCTCGCGCGCCTCGGATGCGGGGTGGTGACGAAGGTCGGCCGTGACGAACACGTCGGCTTTCGCCGTTCGGACCGCGTCGAAGAACTTGTCGCCGGAACCGGCGAGGACGGCGACGGTTCGGACGACGGCGTCGAGATCTCCCGCGACACGCACGCCATGCTTCGTCGAGGGAAGGGCGGCAGCGACGCGCGCGGCAAACGCGTGAAGGGTAACGGGTTGAGCGAGTGCCCCGACGCGGCCCGTCCCGAGGGTGGGGTCGGAGGGGTCGGGAACGAGCGGCACGGTTCCCGTCACCCCGATGGCGTTTGCGAGCGCGTCCGCCACGCCGTTCGATGCGGCGTCGGCGTTGGTGTGGGCGGAATACAGGGCGATGCCGGAAAGGATGAGGCGATGGACGGCCGCCCCCTTGCCGGTGTTGGCAGCCACCGTGGTGACGCCTCGGAGCATGAGGGGGTGATGGGTGACGATCATCTGGGCACCCCACTCGGCCGCCTCGTCGATGACCGCGAGCACGGGATCGACCGCGAAGAACACCCGATCAACGGGAGCAGTCGGGTCACCGACGGATAGCCCGACACGGTCCCAGTCCTCCGCGAGTCGCGGCGGAAAGCGTTTGTCGAGGATGGCGACGATGTCCGCGACGGTTACCATGGCTCCACGCTAGCGGGCCTCGCCCTCGGGCGCGTCCAGAAGTTGGTCGATCTTCTCCTCAAGGTTCTCCACCTGTCGACTCAGGCGTCGAATCTCGGCGGCGTTCTTGGCGAGCGTCGCATCCTCCTCTGCCGAGTCTTGCGCAGCCGTCAGGCGCACGAACCACGCCGCGACCCAAGCCGTCACGAGACCGAAGATGGCGGTCCCCACCACCATCAACCCGGCGCCGACGATGCGCCCCCCGGTAGTCACGGGGACGAGATCGCCGTATCCCACCGTCGTGATCGTTGTCATCGCCCACCACAAGGCGCCCCCGAAGGACGTGATGCTGGCACCGGGGAAGCCAATCTCGAAGTTGTGCACGGTAACCGCGGCGACCCAAACGACGACCGCGGCTGATGCGAGAACCGCTTGACCGGTCCGGAGCGCTCCCCTCCGTGTGAGGATCCCTCCCCCGCTCGAAAACACCGTCAACACCTTGAGCGGACGCAGCATGGGCACCGTCACGGCGAGAACGTCAAGGGGATGGTGGACAAGAAAGCGCCAACTGCTTTTCGCCAGGACGACGCGGATGGTGAGATCGATGGCGAAGAGCACCCAGATGAACGCGTTGACATCGAAGAGGAAGTCACCGAGACTCGCCGAAAGATCCCGGTCGATCGAGGTTTCCGACCAAATCGCGAGGAACAGGAGCGCCAGGACGAGCATGGGGCCGTCCATCCTCCTCGCGTAGGCGGTGTATCGGTGCCCCACCGGCTTTGCACGCTTCGCCATGCGCTCAGGTTACCGGGGAGCGCAGTGGGATCGCGCGCGGTGGGATCGTGCGCGGTGGGATCGTGCGTAGCGGGGTTCGCAAGCCGGAC
>CAZMCU010000066.1:0-5409 GCA_964564915.1 uncultured Demequinaceae bacterium
TCGAGGAGCCGCTGGTGGACGCCAACGGGCTTCGACGCGTCGAAGCGAAGCTCAACGTCTACACCGACGACATCGCGGGCGGTCTCGTACACCTCCCGAACCGTCACGTCGCTGCCGTAGCCGACATTGACCAGGTCGGGCCATTCGTTGAGGTGGCCCACCGCGGACACCATGAAGGATGCGACATCCCCGACGTACGTCACTTCGCGTCGAGCGGTCCCGTCGCCCCAAACCTCGACCTCGGCCGCCCCCTCGGTCTTGGCCTCGTGCATCTTGCGAAGCGCGGACGCGACCAGGTGCGAACGTTCGGGAGAGAAGTCCTCTCCGGGTCCGTACATATTGGCGGGGACCATGGCTCGGTAGTGAACGCTGAACTCTCGCGAGACGTACGAGCAGTACCGGGCTCCCGCGATCTTCGCGATCGCGTAGGGCTCCAGGGGTCCCTCCAACGGGCCGGTGAGAAGGGCGTCTTCGCCAATGGGCTGTGGGGCTTCCGCGGGATAGATGGCCGCGCTGCTGACGTAGAGAAACTCCTGAACTCCCGCCTCGACGGCTTCCGACAGAACCGCAGTATCCAGAAGAAGGTTGTCCAGGAGATAGGCGGAGGGGTGCGCGACGCGGTCGCCGATACCGCCGACCTTCGCGGCGACGTGGATGATCGCCCCCGGACGGACGTCTCGCAGCAGCGTCGCGACGGCTCCACGGTCTCGGAGGTCGAGATCGGGGCGATCGACGCCCACGAGATCGTCTCCCGGGCGTACCCGGTTCCAGGCCGTTACGATGCTCGATCCGAGCATCCCGGCCGAACCGGCGAGGAGGGCGCGCACCCTATCCCTCGCGCTCCACGACATCGACGAATTGGCGACCTTCGATCTCTAGGGCCGCGATATCGGCGTCGACCATGATCTCCGCGAGACGTGGGGCCAGGACCTTGGGCTCCCAACCCAGCAGGCGCTTGGCCTTGGAGTAGTCACCGATGAGGGCGTCGACCTCACTGGGCCGCAGGTACCTCTCGTCGAACTTGACGTGGCTTTCCCAGTCGAGTCCCACGCGATCGAAGGCGAAGCGGACAAAGTCCTGGACCGTGTGTGCCGATCCCGTCGCGAGGACGAAGTCTTCCGGGGCATCGTGCTGGAGCATGCGCCACATGCCCTCGACGTACTCGGGGGCGTAACCCCAGTCGCGAACGGCGTCGAGGTTACCGAGCCAGAGGTCGCTTTGCTGACCCGCCGCGATGCGCGCGACGGCACGCGTGATCTTGCGCGTGACGAACGTGGGACCACGCCGGGGCGACTCGTGATTGAACAGAATCCCGTTGACCGCGAACATCCCGTAGGCCTCGCGATAATTCCGGGTGATCCAGTAGGAGTAGACCTTCGCGACGCCATACGGCGAGCGGGGGTGCAAAGGGGTCTCCTCGTTTTGCGGAGGGGGCGTGGCGCCGAACATCTCCGAACTCGACGCTTGGTAGAAGCGGCAATCGAGTTCCGTTTGACGGATGGCCTCGAGGAGGCGTGTCGTACCGAGGCCGGTGGCGTCCCCCGTGTACTCGGGTTCGTCGAAACTCACGCGCACGTGTGACTGGGCCGCGAGGTTGTAGACCTCGTGGGGGTTGATCTCGCGGAGGACCGTCGCCAGCCGCGTGCCCTCGGTGAGATCCGCATAGTGGAGGAAGAGCCTCTGGCCGGGAGTGTGCGGGGGCTGGTAGATGTGGTCGATGCGGTGGGTGTTGAACGTCGAGGCGCGTCGGATGAATCCGTGAACCTCGTACCCCTTGTCGAGCAGGAGTTCGGCGAGGTAACTGCCGTCCTGGCCGGTGATGCCGGTAATCAGCGCACGCTTGGTGCCGGTTTTCGGCATGTGACACCTCCAGGTCGTTCTCGCGACAACCGCACGCGGCTACTCTACCGGGCTCGAACCGTTGCGGCTCTGGGCTGAGGGGGAGTCGATCCGCGTGATGGGGATGACAAGCGCTAGACCAGTCGCCCCGCCTCGATACGGACGATGCGGGAACACATCACCGCGGCCTCGTCCGGATCGTGGGTGACGACGATGGCGGTGATTCCCGTCGTGTGCAGGATGCTGCGAACGTCCACGGCCAGGCGATCCCGAAGTTCGCGATCGAGCGAACTCAAGGGTTCATCGAGCAAGAGGAGCCGGGGGCGGGGCGCGAGCGACCGTGCGAGCGCGACCCTCTGCCTTTCGCCTCCCGACAATTCGTCGACGGGTCGAGGCCCGAATCCGGAGAGACCCACGAGCGTCAGCGCCTCTTCGACCCTGCGATCCCGCTCGGGCGCGGGGACGTGCGTCATCTCCAACCCAAACGACACGTTCCGAGCGACGGAACGGTGAGGGAACAGTTGCCCGTCCTGGAAGACGAGGCCGAAGCCGCGCTCGTGTATCGGGGTTCGCGTGACGTCGACCCCGTCCCACATCACCGCTCCCGACGTCAGGGGTACAAAGCCAACGATCGCCCCGAGAAGGGACGACTTCCCGGAGCCGGATGGGCCGAGGAGTCCGACCACCTCCCCCGTTGCGACGCTCAGACACGCGTGATCGAGCGCGACGATGGGGGGCGAACCGGGATAGACAACCGTCACGTCGCGCACCTCGAGACCGCTCATATCCCCGCCACCTCCCGTCCTCTCCAGCGTTCGCTCACCAGGACCACCATCGCGGTCATCGCCGCGAGCAGGACGCACGCCGCGAAGGCCATGCCAACATTCTCGATGCCCGGCCGCGAGAGAAGGCGGAAGATCGCGGTGGGAAGGGTCGGGTGGTCGGGGCGCGCCACGTAGGACGTTGCACCAAACTCCCCTAGGGCGACGGCGAAGGCTAGCCCGACCGCGACCCCGACGGGTCGGCGCACGAGGGGCCAGTCGACGTGCCGCCACACCTGTCGGGGCGTGGCCCCCAGGGTGGCGGCGGCCGCGCGAAGGTGCGGTGGGATGGCGCGCATCGCGGGCGTCAGGCTTCTGACGACGAGGGGAAGCCCGACGACGGCCTGGGCTGCCGGCACGAGGATACGGGGGTCGCCGAGGTTGAGGCCGCCCGGCAGGGGTCGGTAGAGGGTCAAGAGAATGCCAAGACCCACGACGACGGAGGAGACGCCGAGGGGCAGCATCGCCGCGGTGTCGACCCATCTCCCTCGCTTGCCCCGCACACTCGCGCTCGCGACGATGAGCCCGAGTCCGCACGCGATGGTGGTCGCGATCGTCGCGGCCTCCAGGGAGGTCAAGGCCGCACGCCACACCGAGACGGAAAGAATTGCCCGGCCGGGAGGCCGGAAGAGCGCCACGTAGTTGCCGAAACCCCAGCCGTCGGACGTCGCAAAGGAACGTTGCACTAGTCCGATGAGGGGAAGCGAGAGGAGAAAGGCCGTGGGGGCGAGCGCGGCGACGGAGAGAAGAGCATCGTGTCGCGTCGCCGCCCGCGTGCCGTCGACGCGGTCTCGTGGCAGGCGGCGTTCGCTATGGGAGCGAGCCCACGCGGCCGCGGCAAGCGTGAGCCCGACCACGGCAACCTGAAGGAGGGCGAGCCCTGCGGCCGCGCCGAGGTTGAGGAACTGGTTGACCTGGAGCCACATCTCCGTCTCCACGGTGTTGGTGCGCGTGCCACCTAAGACCAGGACGATCGCGAAGGATGTCGAGCAGAAGAGAAAGACGATCGACGCGGCCGCGCCGATGGCCGGGCCAAGGGTGGGAAGCGTGACGTGACGGAAGGCCCGCCATCGGCTAGCGCCAAGGGTTCGGGCCGCCACGGTGGCGCCCGGGCCGAGAGCCGCCCACGTTCCCCCGACGATCCGCGAGACGACGGAAACGTTGAAGAAGACGAGCGCGCCGACGATGGGGATGAGGCCCTGATCCGCGCCCAGGAAGCCCAGCAATCCGGAGGGGCGAAGTAGCGCACCGAAGGCGGCGGCCACCACGACGGGGGGAAGGACGAACGGCACGGTGACGAGCGCCCTTGCCCACGACTGCCCTGGCCACCGGATACGGTAGAGCGCCCACGCCGCCCCCATCCCTAGCATGACCGAGCCGATGGTTCCCGCGGTTGCGAGGCCGAGCGTCGTCCCCAGGGCCCGCCAGGTCCGCCCCGACGATAGTGCCTCCCCGGCCCCGCCCTCGCCGATCCCGCGGCCCAGAAGCGATATCGAGGGCCAGAAGAAGAAGACGCCGAGGAAGACCGCGGGCAGGATGAGCAGCAAGGACCGCGGCACCCGACGTCGAGAGGCCGTGAACGCGGGGCGGACGGTCATCGACTCAACCCAAGACGACGGAGGTCCACTGCTCGATGTACTCGTTTCGATGCGCGGCGATATCGGCGGGGGCGAGCGACCACGGGTGGCTGGAGAGGGGTGCGTAGGTCGCCCACGAGTCGGGGACCGTGACCGCGCTCGACACGGGGTAAACGTACATCGAGTCGGGAAGGGCGGACTGGAACGCGTCGGAGAGCATCCAGTCCACCACCGCTTGAGCGCCGGTGGGGTTGTCGGTACCCGCGAGGACGCCCACGTACTCCACCTGCCGGAAGCAGGTGTCGAGCAACGCACCCGTCGGGGCGACGCCGTCGTCCCCGACTTCGAACGGAGGCGACGACGCGTAACTGAGCACGAGCGGATAGTCGCCACCGCTCGACGGGCCCGAGAAGTCCGTGAAGTAGGCGTCGGACCACGACGCGACCACGCGAACGTCATTCGCCCGCAGCCGGGCCCAATACTCCGGCCACTGGTCGCCGTACGCGGCGACCGTCGCGAGGAGGAACGCTAACCCGGGGGAGGATGTCGCGGGGTTGGTGACGCTCAGGAGGCCGCGGTACTGGGGGTCGGTCAGATCGTCGAGCGTGACGGGTTCAGGGATACCGCGATCGGCGAACCAGCGATGGTCCACGTTGATGCACACGTCGGAGTAGTCGACGGCGGTGAGGGCCGCACTGCCGGGGACGGCGAAGGCCGCGGCGTCGGCTGAGGCGGGTGCGGGCGAGGTGTAATCCTCCAGGATCCCCGCGTCGATCGCCCGCGACGCGAACGTGTTGTCGATCCCGTAGACGACGTCTCCGAGGGGGTGATCCTTCGTCAGGATCAACTCGTTGACGAGGGCCCCTGCGTCGCCCGGGGCGACGAAGGTGACCGTGAGGCCCGATTGTTCCTCGAAAGTGGCGAGGACGTCGTCCGGGATGGCGAAACTGTCGTGAGTGATGACGGTGACCGTCGTGGGGTCCGAAACCCCCGAGGCGCAACCCCCCAACCCCGTCGCGATACCCACGAGCATGGCGTACCGTGCCACGATTTCCATTCGCATGCTTCAACCTCCTTGTTAGGAGGGGCGAGACTCGACTCCCTACGCCGGTGCGAGCCGGATCAGGTTCGAGGGTCTGCGGGTGTCCGCACTCTCAGCGCTTCTCCGGCTT
>CAZMCU010000067.1:0-5381 GCA_964564915.1 uncultured Demequinaceae bacterium
CCGACAAGCACGGGCTCGGGTTTGAGCGTGACGTCGAACGCGTCGCGCACTCCTTCCCGGATGCGCCGGGCCAGGGCGACGATGTCCGCGGCGGTCGCCCCCCCGCGGTTGGTGAGAGCCAGGGTGTGTCGGGTCGAGACCGCGGCTGCGGCGCCGTCCGCGAGCGCGAAACCCCTCCCAAACCCCGCGTGCTCGATGAGCCACGCGGCGGACGTCTTGACCGCGCCCATTGCGGCACCCTCCCCTCCGGGATAACGCGGGGCGTCCGCGGGAAGGTGCGCGGCCTCCACGGCGGACAAGATGGGGTTCGTGAAGAACGAGCCGACGCTCCACGTGTCGTGGTCGCTCGCGTCAAGGACCATGCCCTTGGATCGGCGAAGACCCAGCACGGCCTCGCGGACATCCTTGAGCGCTGCCCGGTCACCCAACGACACCCCCAGCGCCTCGGCCACACCGGCGTACGCGATGGGCGCGGACCGTGCCCCACGACGCATCCGAAACACCACCTCCAGCACGACGTAGCGGGGAGTCGGATGCCACACCTCCCCGTCGTCGCCCTCCGCTCTCATCGTCCGCTTGAGGAGGGAATCCCGATACCCGAACCCGCACTCCGCGTGAGCGAGCGTGCGCACCTCCCCCTCAGCCCGGTCCCATACCCGCACGCTGGTAATCGTGTCGGCGACCTCCTGCCCGTAGGCGCCCACATTCTGTACGGGGGTCGCTCCCGCGGAGCCGGGGATGCCGGACAACGTCTCGATCCCCACCCAGCCCTCCGCGACCGCGCACGCCACCACGTCGTCCCACGGGGTTCCCGCCGCCACCGTCACCGTCACGGCCTCGTTCGAGGCGTCCTCAAGCGCCGCAACGGAGGAACGCCGGTCCCGCACGACGATCCCCGGGAAACCCGCGTCCGACACCACGACGTTAGAGCCGCCCCCCAGGACGAGCAGGTCGGAGGCGGAGGTGTCCGCGTCACGGACCGCGTCGATGAACTCAGCCTCCCGCGAGACGTCCTCCAGGTGACCGACAGGCCCTCCCACCCGCAGCGTCGTCAGTTCGGCGAGGCGCGGAAGGGTGACCATCACCCCAGCGTAGTGCCGGTGTCAGAGGGGGCGATGGCGATCAGGACATGTGAGATCCGCGCCCCGCCTCGGGAGAAGAGAAAGGGCCGCCGCCGGTTTCCCGGCGGCGGCCTCTCGTGTACGAGCGAACCTAACTATTGATCAGTTGGTCGATCGGCCCCAGCGCGAAGTACAAAGCGAACGCTGCCGACACGATCCACATGAGTGCCTTGATTTCCCTGCCCTTCCCCGTCGCCACGCTCAGAATCACGTAGGAGATGAAGCCCAGACCGATACCGGCCGAGATCGAGTATCCGAACGGCATGACGATGATCGTCAGGAAGGCCGGGATGGCGATCCGAAGGTCCTTCCAATCGATGTCACCGACCATCGTCACCATCAGGAAGCCCACCACCACGAGTACGGGAGTCGCGGCTTCGAACGGCACGACCTGGTACAGCGGGGTGAGGAACATCGCGGCTATGAAGCCAAGCCCGGTCACGACCGACGCCAACCCGGTGCGCGCACCGTCGCCGACGCCAGCGGCGGATTCGATGTAGCAGGTGTTCGAGGACGACGACGCGACACCACCGGCGATCGCGGCAACCGAGTCGACGATCAGGATCTTCTGCGAGTCATCGGGGATCCCGTCCTTGTCGGTAAGGTTGGCTTCCTCGCCAACCGCCGTCATCGTCCCGATCGTGTCGAAGAAGTCGACGACGAGAAGGGAGAAGACGACGAGAACGCCCGTGAGGATGAGTTTCCACGCGACACCATCGCCGCCGAACCCTCCGAACACACTGACCTTGCCGAGAAGGTGGAAATCAGGAGACCAGTTCGCGTGCGCGTCCGCGAACGTGGGTGTCACGAGCGACCACTGTTGCGGCTTCAGCCATTCGATCAGGAACGCCACCACTGTCGCGAATGCGATCGAGATCAGGAGCGCTCCCTTGACCTTGCGAGCCATCAGGATGATCGCGGTCGCGAGACCGACGAGGAAGACGACCATCGGCCACTTGTCGATGTATCCGCCGTTGCCGAAGGACGTTGGCGTGCCCGATCCCGCCTTGATGATCCCGCCGTCCCACAAGCCGATGAAGGCCAGGAACAGGCCGATGCCGACCGCGATCGCCTTCTTCAGGGCGAGCGGGACCGCGTACAACACCTTGATCCGGAACTTCGTCAAAACGAGAAGCAGCACGACGGAGCCCTCGAGAACGATCATGCCCATCGCTTCCGGCCAGGTGTAACCCTTCGCCACCACAAGCCCATACGCGACGAACGCGTTCAGCCCCAAGCCAGCGGCCAACGCGAGCGGGAACTTGGCGATGAGACCCATGAGGATCGTCATCACCCCCGCGACGAGGGCGGTCACCGCGGCGACCATCGCGATCGCCTCGACCGGATCGCTACCGCCACCAATGAGCGGAGCCCCGGCGGCCGAGGTTGCGCCGACCAGGATGATGGGGTTGAGGACCACGATGTAGGCCATCGTGAAGAAGGTCGTGAGACCACCGCGGATCTCCGTACCAAACGTCGATCCCCGTTCGGAGATCTTGAAGTAACGATCGAGGGCACCCTTAGGAGGTCCCTGCTTCGCTGCCACGGGCTTCTTCGCCGCGGGTTTCTTTGTGGTTGCCATAGGCGCATCCTGCCAGTCCGGGCGGGTCGCTGGGAAGGGGGCCGCGCCGGGATTCCGGCGTGTCGGCGCGAGACGCGCGGAGCCTAGGCGCAGGCGACGACGGCTTGGGCTTTCGCGAGGACCTTCTGACCCTCGAACTCCACGGCGAGGTCCACGCGAGCGGTTGTGGACTCCTCGTCGAGTGCGCCAATGGTCGCCGTCACGGCCACGATGGCTTCCCCCGGATTGGGCACGGGCACGGGGCGGGCGAACCGTGCCTGATAGTCGACGACGTTCCCCGCCCCCGCCCACTCCTCGACGACCGACGCCGCGGCCCCCATGGTGAACATCCCGTGGGCGATGACTCCCGGCAAGCCGACGGAGGTGGCAAACACGTCGTTGTAGTGGATGGGGTTGAAGTCGCCGGAGGCGCCCGCGTATTTCACGAGCGACTCCCGTGTGATGCGAACCTCTCGGGTCGCGACGATGTCGCCGACCGCGAGGCCCGCGAAACTCGGGCGCGAGGGGGTGGCAGAGGCGGCGGTCACGTGTCCTCCCTCACGGCGAGCGTGGAGACTACGGTGCAAACGGACTCCCCACCGGGGGCGGTGAGCTCGGTCCGCGACGTCAGCATCGAGATACCCGCGCGCGCGGCGACGTTCTCGATGTGGACGGTCGCCTCGAGGATGTCCCCCGCGACGATCGGCCGATGGTGGGTGAAGCGCTGGTCGGCGTGAACGACCCGAGAGAAGTCGACGCCGAGGTCGGGGTCGTCGATCGCACGGAATTCGGCACGCTGGGCGACGGCTACCGCGAAAGTCGTGGGGGCGACGAGGTCGGCAAACCCTGCTCCACGAGCCGCCTCAACGTCTCGATGCTCGGCCGCCCGGGCATCGACCGCATCGGCAAACTCGCGTATCTTGACGCGCGACACCTCGTACGCGTCATACGGGCCGTATACCCGGCCCACCGCCTCGGCGTTGACAGGCATATCGGAAAACAGCTAGCGGGTCTCGCGGTGAACGGTCTGCTTACCGCAACGAGGGCAGAACTTCTTCAACTCAAGCCGATCGGGGTCGTTCCGACGGTTTTTCTTGGTGATGTAGTTCCGTTCCTTGCATTCGGTGCATGAGAGCGTGATCTTGGGGCGGATGTCCGCCGATTTGCCGGCCACTATGTTCTCCTCCGTGCGCCAGGGAGGCGCTTCATTCTCTATTCGTAGCGAGGGCGGGACTTGAACCCGCGACCCCACGATTATGAGTCGTGTGCTCTAACCACCTGAGCTACCCCGCCAAAGAACGCGACACCTCCATTATGGGGAGGAACCGCCTCCGAGCCCCGACAGGGAATCGAACCCTGGACCTTCTCCTTACCATGGAGACGCTCTACCGACTGAGCTATCGGGGCAAGCCGGACTAGCATACCGGCACGTGAGGGCGGGCCGAAATCCAGAACCGACCTCCCGTCCCCGCTGTCGCTACCCCCCACTATCGTGGGCGCATGACCCAGACCCTGTCGGCGGCGGAAGCGCGGCGCGTGTTCCTCGCCGCCCAGGGACTCGCGCGGCGTCGCCCGATCGCGCGCGTTGGGGTACCGCAGTTCCGCGACTACCTCACACGACAAGGGGTGCTCCAACTCGACTCCGTCAACGTCTTCGCCCGAGCCCACTACCTGCCCATCTTTTCCCGCTACGGCCCCTACGATCGCGACGCCCTCGATTCCTACCTCTGGCACTCGGGCGAAACGTTCGAGCACTGGGGTCACGAGGCGTCGGTCATGCCTCGAGCCCTTCTGTCGACCCTGCACTTCCGGATGTCGTCGTCCGGGACGTGGAAGGAGTGGACCCGTGGCTACCTCGATCGCGAGAGACCCGGCCTCATTCCGGCGGTCGAGGCTGCCGTTCAGGCGTCGGGCCCCCTGACCGCGGCCGACCTGGAGCACCTCGCACCCACCGAGCGCCGGGCAGGCAGCTCGTGGTGGAACACCGGCGACGTCAAGCGGGCGCTCGAGTATCTCTTCATCACGGGCCGGGTCGCGGTATCGTCCCGCCCCCACTTTCAGAGGCGGTATGACGATCCGATCCGAGTCTGGGGTCGGGACGCGAGGGAGGGGGCGCCTCACGCCGATGACGCGCGTCAAGCCCTCTTCGACCACTCTCTTCGTGCGACCGGAATCGGCACGCCTCGTGACGTCTCCGATCACTTTCGTCTGCCAC
Source organism: uncultured Demequinaceae bacterium (assembly GCA_964564915.1). GTDB lineage: Bacteria > Actinomycetota > Actinomycetes > Actinomycetales > Demequinaceae > JAFGBM01. Next base: position 4,898 of record CAZMCU010000067.1, read on the forward strand.
CCCAGGAATCCCATCACCGGGCTTTGTCCGCCGTTGAGCGTGGACTCGCGACGTGGATCGAGGTGGAATCGTGGGGGGAGCCCGCGCTTCTCTCGACAGACGCCCACGACCCCGGGCGTGCCACCGGTGCCGCGATCCTCAGTCCGTTCGATCCGGTCTGCTGGTATCGCGACCGCCTTCTCCGGATGTTCGGCATGCACTACCGCATCGAGATCTACACCCCGGCACACAAGCGTGCATTCGGCTACTACTCGCTGCCCTTCCTCCTCGGCGACCAGATCGTTGCGCGCGTCGACCTCAAGGCCGATCGAAAGGCGGGGGCTCTGCTCGTCCAGTCGGCGTGGAAAGAAGAGGAGAGCGCCCCGGGGGCACGGCGTCGCAGGGACGACGACGTGGTGACGGCGCTCGCGACGGAACTACGCCTGGCCGCTTCGTGGCTCGGCCTTCACGATGTCGCCGTTGGCGAGAAGGGAACGCTCGCGTC
>CAZMCU010000068.1:0-5361 GCA_964564915.1 uncultured Demequinaceae bacterium
CAGACGGACTGTGGCATCCTTGCGGCAGAGTTCCCGCCCAACGCACCCCCGATCCAACGATGGAGAGGCACGATGACCGAGCAGAACGACCCGTCCCCAGCGAGCGGCCCCGCCAAGCGGAAGCCCCGGCCTGCGCACACCGAAATCGATGCCCCCAACAGTCAGCAGCGGTTCCGGCTTCCGTTCGTCAGTGCAAGCGTCAGCGCGGAGATCGACGAAGGCGTGAGATCCACGTGGAGCCCATGGTTGGTCTTTGCCTACATCTCCACCGTCGTCTGGGTCATCGGCCCCCTGACGTGGATGATGCATCGCGGGGCGACCTGGACTCAGGCCTTCCTCTTAACCGGGCTCGTCTTGTGGCCCCTCGTCACGGTCCTGACATTCGTGATGCGGGCGAAGAGCAAGCAGAGCGGGAAAACGGCCTCGCGATTGGGGTGGGACCCGACGTCGGCGAACCTGTGGTGCGGGGTGGAAGCCATGCCGGTGAACGCTTCCGCCGGGCCTTCCGTGATGACCTCCATGCACGGCATGTGGCGCGGACACCTGTCCGAGAGCACGACGCTGGGGCCGGGACGACGGGGTTCCTTCACCTTCTCGCGGGTCGAGTTGATGGAGCTCCCCGGGTCGCTGCCCCTCCTGGAAATCATTCGTCGAGGCAAGAACGCGGCGGCCGGGGCGAGCGGCGACGACGATTTCGAGGTGGGGACGACCGAGTTCGACCAGAACTTCCGGGTGGTGGCCCCGAATCGCGAGTTTGCGCGCGCCGTGCTGCACCCCCGCATGGTGAAACGACTGCTGCAAGAGGACGCGCGGGAGCTCTCGCTGACGATCGTCGGCGCGCGCATCATGGTGTGGTCGGTGCCGCCCGCGACGTTGGACGACCTGGAGGCCCGCCTGAACGTCATGGCGGACGTGATCGACCTCATCCCCGAAGACGCCTACACCCGGTGGGAATCGGAGCCGGTGGTGATGCCGTCGGACTCGAAGAAGAAGAACTGGATGGCACGCTTGGCCGTCGTCCTGTCGTACTCGTTCATCCTCACCCCCGTGGGCATCATCCTCGGGCACCGGGCATTGCGCGCGAGTCGACGCGGGCTTGCCACGAACGGCAGGACGGCGCTCATTGCCGTGATCGGGGGGTACCTGGTTCTCGTCATGACGGCGATAGTTGTGGTGGCGGTGTGGATCAGCGACCATCCCTCATGACCGCGCGCCCGGATGTCCGACCCCGGGACTACCCTCGGGAGTCAGAAGGAACGCATCATCGGGACACGACCACACGAGAAGGACACGACCATGCCACTGCCAGCCACCTACACCGCCAAGAACGAGACCGGTTGCTGCCCCGTACCGAACACCAAGGGATGGGACGGCAAAGAGGTATCCCTCAGCGATCACTTCTTCATCCGGAAGACCGGGAGAAGCTTTGCCTTCATCCCCCTGAACATGGGTAAGGTCATCACCACCCTCAACTCCATGGCCACCGAGGCCGATGCAAAACTTCCGGCGAAAGACGCGCTGCTCCTCAGCCGCGACCTCTCCCCCTGGACGTCCGAACAGCTTTTCGCCGTCAGCAAGCCGATCGACGGTGCGGACAACGTCGTCCTTGAGGGAAAGTACCTCACCCGCGTCTTCGAGGGGCCGTATGCGGACGCGAAGCATTGGTTCAAGGAACTCCGGGACCTCGCGCAGAAACGCGGTGCCAAGGATCCGATGGTGTACTTCTTCTACACCACGTGCCCCAAATGCATGAAGCACTACGGGAAGAACTACGTCATCGGGTTCGTGAGGGTCTCCTAGGCGCCGAGGCTCGGAGGGGGGTTGATGGCGAAGCGCCAGCAGAGGGCTACTCCCCCACCACGCGAAGCACAGGGATGTTGGCCGCTAGTTCGCTACTGTTTCGCGTCGCGTCGTAGCGGCGCAACATCGTGACGTAGGCGAGTTTGTCGATGTTCCAGTCGTACTCAAGCCACTCGTCGCCTTCCTGCGCCGCGGCGAACACCAGGTCCGCCAGGCGACGTGTCACCCGGCCGTTCCCATCGACGAAGGGGTGAATCCGAACCGTCTCCGCGTGGACAGCCATGCCCAACTCGCGCGCGCTCCAGTCGTCGGTGTGCTCCCAGCGGTACCGGATGGTCTCCAGAGAGGTGCGCAGTTCGACAGCTACGGTTTCCCAGGGTACGCCGATGTTCGTGTCCTTCATTCGGAACCTTCCCGCCCACGTCCAGATGTCGCCGTACATCTGCGCATGGAGGTCCCGGAGAAAGCCGTCAGCGAGGAGGTCTCTCACTCCGAGGGAGCCCGCGTAGACCTGAGTGAGGAGGCCCACGATCACCTGATCCTCGACGGCCTGTTCAAGGTCGTAGAGCGAAGCCTTAAGGAGGGGTTCGCCGAGTGCTTCCCGCGCGGCCGGAACAAGTGCCTGCGCGTCCTCGTCGTCGACGGGCGTCGCGCCATAGTCTGGGTCGAGCGGGTTCAGTCGCGGGACTTTCTCGTCGCGACGTACTTGCTCACGCTTTCCGAGCGCACATGGCTCGTAGGGACAACGCGCGACTCGATGCGCGCCGAAGCCTTGGTCGAGCGGGCGACAGACCGCTTGATCGCCTTCTGGCTGACTGCTTGGCGTTTCACGGCCCTCACCTCCTTCACGCTCCAATACTCGAACAACCATGGTAGCGCCCGGATTCCGCGCGCTTTCTCACGCTCGCGCGGGGCGCGGCGTGCTGGGATCGTAGATCTCGGTCAGTTCAAACGGCCCGGGGGCTCCCGTCGCGAACTCCAGGCCATTGACGACGAGGTCGCGCACCTCGGAGACCGTCCGCCCGGCCACCACCCACGACGGCACGTCGGGCGACGTCGCCCAAACGCCCTCGGGGTCGACGTGGTACACCACGGCGATCGTCCGCACCTTCGTTACGCGACTCATAGCAGCTCCAACGCCTCTTCTTCGCTCAGACCCGTGAAGCTTCGAAAACGCGCGAAGCCTGGCGGGCCAACCGTCTGGAAGGCTACCAGGCTCACTTCTCGGGGCTATTGCCCCTCGCAGTCTCCGTTGTGCGCCGACAGCAAGGATTCCGCAACGGCGCACGACGCGTGTGGCGAACCTACGCAGCGCTACGCCCTGAGCCCGGTAAGAAGCGTCCTGACGACAGCGCGCACCTGCTCCCGTGACTCCGCCTCGGAGCGCCCTGCGACCATCCCGCTCAGTCCGAGCGCGATCATCGAACCGACGAGCGTCGTCACGGCGGCGTCCACGTCGAACGCCCCGAGCCTCCCGAGCGCCTGCTCCTCCGTGAGGTACGCGGCCACCCGGCCGAGGGTGCGCTGGAGGCCGCGCTCGTCGCCGTGGAGTTCCGCGAGGAACTGGTGCATCAACTCGGGCTCGGACATGAGGCCCGAGACCGCGGGGAGCGTCGCCGTCGTGAGCCCCAGGAGCGCCTCCGCGAGCTCGACAAGGTTGCCCTCGATGCCGCCCTCCCCCGCGACGGGAAGCCCGGCCTCGAACGCGATGACCCAAGCGTCGTACCTGCGCAACAACGCCGCGACCAGAAGGTCGTTCTTGTTCGCGAAGTAGTTGTAGAGCACGCCATCGCTCAGCCCGGCCGCGCGGGCGATGTCGCGGGTCGTGAGGGCGGAGACCTGACGCTCCGCGAGGAGGCGCTCCGCCGCGTCGATCAACTGGTCCCGGATGACGGCGGAGCCGCCCGAGGAGGATGCCGATCTCCGGGCGGCCTTTCGCTCGATCGCCGCCTGCTTGTGGGCGTCGAGCGCCTGCCGATGCGCGTCCGCGATCCGCTGGTGCGCGGCGGCGATGTGGTCGAGCGGGTTAGGTGACATCACGCCTCATGCTAGTGGCGAGAGCGACGGCGACGAAGGCCGCGGCGTACGCCACGAGCATGAGGCCACCGCCCACTTGCGACAGTTGCCGCGCTCCCCCGACGGACGGGAGGCCCTGCATCGCGGCGCCCGCGCGGAACGGCAGCCACTGGGCGTTGTCCCCGATCAGCTGCCCGACCATCCCCTCGACGATCGCGATCCACACGAGCGCCCCCGCGACCGCGCCGCTGAGGTTGCGCACGAGCGCGCCCACCCCCACACCGACCGCCGCGAAGCACACGTTCCACAGGAGGCAGCCCAGGACGGTCCGCCCGAGGCCCGGCATTCCGAGGTCGAGGCTCGTGCCCTTGACGTTGAGCCAGATGGCGGTCGCGGCCGACGCCGTGACGGTCGCGAGCAGGCCGTTGACGATGCCGACCGCGCCGTACGCGATCACCTTGGCACCCACGACCGTGCCGCGCGATGGCGTCGCGAGGTACGTGTCGGTAACGGTCTTGTTCCGGTACTCCCCCGCCACCGCGACGATCCCGAGCATGAGCGAGAAGATCGAGACGATGCCGATGTGGCTGAACGCGAGGAGCACATTGCCGGGGTCGAGCGGGTCCTTGCCGCTGACGAACAGACCGCTGACGCCGAGGATGACGACGAGTTGCGCGGAGCCGAGGATGACCCAGACGGAGCGCGTGGTGCGGAGCTTGAGGAATTCGTTGCCGATGAGGCGGTGGAGGTTTCTCATGGGTTGGGGTCCTTTCACGGGGCGGCGGTCAGCGAGAGGAACGCGTCCTCGAGCGACGTGCCGGGGAGGTTGGCGAGCGCGCCCGAGTAACGCAGCGTGCCGGTTTGGATGATGACCACGTTGGTCGCGATCTGCTGGACCTCGCTCAGCACGTGGCTGGAGACGAGGACGCTGCGGCCTTCGCGCGCGAGGCCCTTGAGGAGGCCGCGGAGCCACGCCATGCCGGCGGGGTCGAGGCCGTTCGCGGGCTCGTCGAGGACGAGGACCTCGGGGTCACCGAGGAGTGCCGCAGCTAGGCCGAGTCGCTGCTTCATGCCGAGCGAGTACGTGCGGACGCGGTCGTTGGCCGCCGGGCCGAGGTCCACCTGGTCGAGCACCTCGTCGACGCGGGATTCCGGGAGCCCGGTGATCTGCGCGAGGACGCGCAGGTGGTCGCGGCCGCGTCGTCCGGGGTGGAATCCCGTCGCCTCGAGCAGGGCGCCGACGGTGCGGCGCGGGTTGGCGAGGTCGCCGTACTTCCGGCCGCCGATGAGCGCCCGCCCCTTCGTCGGGGTGACGAGCCCGAGCGCCATACGAAGCGTCGTCGTCTTCCCCGCCCCGTTCGGCCCGAGGAACCCCGTGATGGTGCCCTCCGGCACGTCGAAGGAGACGTCGTCGACCACGCGATGCTGGCCGAAGTCCTTCGTCAAACCCTGTATTTCTACCGTTGCCATGCTGGCGTCCTTTCGTCATGAGCGCGCTGGTTTCATGAGCAACCGCTCATGAGCGCACGTTCATGAGGGTACGCC
>CAZMCU010000069.1:0-2385 GCA_964564915.1 uncultured Demequinaceae bacterium
CGTCTCGACCCGGTGATCCTTCTTCCACACGCATCCGGTTTCCGGGCTCCTGACCTTGACCCAGCCGTCAACGGTCATTTCCTGGTACGTGCACGACAGGGTCTCGCCTGTCGTAGTAGTGGTGGGTTCGACGGGGTCTTCTGCCGCTGCGGCGTGCAGGAGGTCCCATGCGGTGGCGATCTCTTCGCGGGTTTGGTCAAGACCGGTGTAGTCCTCGGAGTAACGGTCGTCCCAACTCTGGTCGAGGAACGCGAAGTCGTTGTTGATGAGCGAACGGTCCCGCAATGCGGGGTCGTCCGCGCTGTTGAGGTGGACAAAGATGCGTGCCCCGAGGATCCCCAACCCCACCGCACCGACCGATCCGAGGAGTGCCGCGGAGCCTTGACGCACCGCACGAGCCCGCCGGGCGCGGCCGAGTAACGCATCGACGACCGCATCCGTGGGGTCATACCCCACCGAACCAATCTGCCCCAGCTGATTCATCTGCTCATTGATGTTCACGGTTGCCACGTCCTTGCTCGTGTCGTCGTGGTTTCTTGCACGGTGCCATAGGTAACACCCTGCGAGGGGTTGTCTTCCAGTGCGCCCAACTGTCCACGCAACTTCACCGCCGCGTCGGACAAATACCGTCGGACCGTACCTTCCGAAATCCCCAACTCCCGGCCAATAGCAGCGGCCGTGAGGTCGTCATAGAACCGTAAAACCGTGCAGGCCCGCTCCCGAGGCGTCAAGTGACGCAACGCCTCCTGCAAATCGGTGCGGAACTCCACCGCGGACGAATGCGAGTCCGAATCGTCGCTCTTCAGGAGGTGGAACACCCTTCTCCACGACTCGCTCTTCCGGCCAGCGTCCAAGTGGGCGGTAAACATCGCTCGACGCACGTACGCTTCCGCCTCACCAGCGGTCACGTGCCCCTTCCCCCGCGAAAACGTCCTTACCACCGCATCATGGAAGAGGTCTTCTGCATCCCGACTGTTCCCCGTCAGAAGATACCCATACGCCACCAACGAGCTGCCACGCCTCCGGACCAGATCCTCAAGGGTCTCCGCCCAACTCGGCACGGTCCACTCCCTTCGTCACGACGGTTCAACCATCCGCCTCTACCAACCAATACGCACCACACGCAAGAAACATTGGGCGAGGTGGCTGATTGTGAGGTACATCACAAGGATCATCCACCCCAGGGGGACCACGACGACGGCCCCCTCGTCCCAGTATGGGGATCGGGGGGCCGTCCGCAAAACCGGCTAGCTTGTGGTGATCGTCACAGTCCCGAGCGAGGTCCACCTCTGAAGCTCAAGCCAGTCGTAGGTGGGGTAGTCGTACGGATCGATGAGCGGTTCGGGCTCCCCGGCATTGTTGGAGCCAGAGGAAATGGCCGTGCCTTCTCGCGGAATCACCATGGTGTCCGTGTCCATAGGCATCGGGGTCTCGGATTGTAGGTACAGGGACTGAACCGAAAGCACGGTGTAGGTGCCACCCCTGACGAGGGCCTGGCCCGAGTCGCTCCGGCACCCGTTGACGTCCCTCCAGAGGTAGTCGCCGCTAATGGACTTCCCCGGTTCGAGGATCCCCCAGTACTCCGCACCATCGGGAGACGTTTCGTTGGTGGTCGTACCGCCCATCGTGGAATCCCGGTAGAGCACGGGGTTGTTCGGGTTGGCGTTGACGGGATATGCCTCCGCGACCACTCGTCCGTTCTGAACGAGATACAACTGGTGGCTCGGTTCGCCGTAGAAACCGGGAAGCGAGTACCCCGACGTGTTGGTCACCGTGTACCTGACCCGGGGGTTCCCATCGACGACCCATCCGTAGCTGAGGTTGATCCGGGACGGCATGGTGACGGAAACGTCCAGAAGGTCAAGGGTCGCCGACTCCGTGGGGAACGTCAGCCCCGTCACGCCGTCGTAGCTGCATCCGTACCAACTATCGGCTGATGGTGCGACCAAGGTCTTGACATCGGTCGGGGTGGGTGCGCTGTAGTTCGGAATGATCCAGCGGGACGTACCGGGCGCCATGGTCCACCGGTCCAGGGCGATGTTCTGCGAGTAGAGCTCGCGAGCCGCGGCCGGAGTCAGGACGTCGCTCGGAAGCGTGGGCGTCACCCACGTGTCGAAATAGCCGCCGAACGGGTCATCTACAACGTCGCCCGCGATGGTCATCGTCACGGGGTCCGACGTCACGCGGTACTCCCACGTGGCGGGCTCGATGGGCATCGGGGCGATGACGCTTGGTGCGCTACCCGCGCTCGAGTCGCCGACGCTGCCGGGTTCGGCCGTACCCGTCTCGGTCCCAACGGAGGGCTCCGGTTGGGGCTCCGACGTGGCGGTCGGCTCGGGGGTGGGCTGGGTGCTTGGTGTGGCGCTCGGTTCGGTGCTCGGTTCG
>CAZMCU010000069.1:2485-5183 GCA_964564915.1 uncultured Demequinaceae bacterium
GCTCGGTTCGGTGCTCGGTTCGTCGGCGATGTCGGCGAAGGCTTGGCTCACGACGATCTCGTACGTCGCGGCGGGCAGGGCTGAGCCGTCGAAGCAGTTCACCAGGGGAACCTGAAGGGTGGAGTCCCCGCTATCGCCCGCGACCACGTTGAGGATTTGCTCGGCACTCGCGTTCGACAGGAGTCCCACGAGCATTCCTTGGTACAGGATCGCGACGTCGGGACCCGCGGTGGACACGTTCGCCGTATCCATCGCACGTAGGGCGACGGGCACGTCGAGCGTCGTCCCGCCCTCGAGGTTGCTCCATCCGTTCGAGTCGATCGAGAGGGTGATCGCCGCTCCGGGCTCCGAGGGGTAGGAATCGAGGGGATACGAACCGCACGTACCCCACCCGGAGTCGTACCTCGGCATCGATTCGCGTCCACCGCCGAGGTTGGCGGTTTGCTCGTCCGTCGGGTTGGCGGGAGCCGGGTTCGCGAGGGCGTCCAACGTCGTGTCGTGCGAGCCGGCACCGGTGGAGGGGTGGATCGCTCCGACGACGATGAGCGCCGCCGCCCCAGCACCCACAAGACCGTTCGCGGCGCCCCGAACTCCGCGGTGCACCCGCACGCGCCGAAGGGCGCGCGCGGCGGAGACCGACACGTCGCCGATGGGGGCTTGGTCAGCCGCGCCCCTGAGAAGATCGGAGAGCCTGGTCATGTCCGTTGTCCTTTCTGTCTGGCCGATACCTAGCGGTACTCGACCACGGGGGCTGTGCTCACGCTGGTGTCTTCGAGCGGGCCGAGGCTGCGCTCGAGGCGTTCGATTCCGTCCGAGAGGTAGCGCTTGACGCTTCCCTCCGCGATTCCCAACTGGAGCCCGATTTGGGGCACCGTCAGGTCGTCGAAGAAGCGAAGCATGATGCACGCCCTCTCCCGCGGGGGAAGGGCGGCAACGGCGACGGTCACGTCGGCACTCATGTCGACGTTTCTGGCCAGGTCCTCCGTCCCCTCACCGGGGCGGAAGAGATGTTGGACCCTGGCCCACCGTTGACGGCGACGGTACTGGTCCACGTAGGTCGAGGTAATAGCCCGGCGCACGTACGCCTCGGCTTTGAGTACCGTCAGCCCCGGTCGCGGTCGCGAGAACGTCCTCACGAGCGCGTCTTGAACCAAGTCCTGCGCCTGCGTGGGATTTCCGCAGACGAGGTAGGCGTACCCCAAGAGAGCCCGCTCGCGGTCGCGAACCAGCGTCTCCATCGTCTCGTGCCAGTCGGCCATCGTTCCTCCCGATCGACCCTCTCGGGCTCCTCACGCAATGTCGACGCGCGCGGCGCGCGAATCGTTGGGGGAACCCGTTCAGTCAATGATCTCGATGGTGCCTTGCGACGTCCACAGTTGAAGTTGTGAGAATGACAATGGCGTCGCGCCCTGCCCCAAGTAGATCCCATCGGACGTCATAACGGTGTACCTTCCAGGATTCAGGCTCGAGGTTTCGGCGGTGGTCGAGCAGGGGTGGACCTCCAGCCAGACGAAATAGCGCTGGGTCGTCGTATGGGGCGCAACGAGACCGTAGTACAGCGTCGGATCCATGTCGGCGAGGGAGAGAGGAAGGGGATCGGGCTGCTGGTTGGCGTCCGCATTGACGTCGTAGGCGAGGCCGTACCCCGCGAGCACACCGTCCTGGAAGAGAAAGAGGGGGAGCCGGGGCTCATAGCCGTCGTTTCTCAGGTAGAAGCCGGTCGTGTTTCGTCGCGTTACCTCAAGGAGGGGATCGTCGCGGACCACCCACCCGTATTGGAGACGAATGGAGGAAGGAAGCGTAACGGTGTCACCATACAGATCGAGGTTGGCCGATACCACGGGAAACACCCTGTCGACGAGCCCGAAGCCGTCACACATGGAGAGGGGGTCGACCAGATAGCTGTAGTTGCCGTAGTAGGAGGGCTCATCGCTGTGGCGGTATTGCGGGATGATCCACCGTGAGGTACCGGGGGCCATGTCCCAATCGTTCTCGACCATCAGGGGCTCGAAGAGCGGTTGTGCGATATCTGCGGTGAGGATGTTGTCGGGGAGAGGTGGTTCGTCGGATGTGGCGACGATGATTTCGTCTGACTGGTAGAGGGGGTTGGTGCTGGGGTCACCGGAGATCGTGAACGGGATGGGTACCGCCGTGACGCGGGGCGCCCGTTCGCTCGTCGCGCTGTCCTGCGGTGCAGTGCCGCCAAGGTCGGGGTTGTATCCCTGGCTCACGAGAAGCTCGTAGTCTCCCGCCCCCAGTTCGGTGGTGCTTCCACAGACGACGAGAGGAACGGAAAGCGAAACGGTCGACACTTCCCCCTCGGTGAAGGAGTGGAGTTGAAGGATGTCGTCACTCATCAGCGAACCGACGACGAGGTCGTCGAACAGGATGACCGCGTCGATTCCGTCCGTGATCACGTCGACGTCGGCGAGTGCGGTGAGTGTTGCCGTGAAGTCGAGGGTGTCACCTGGATCAACGACGGAGCCTGGTTCAAGGTCGGCCGCCAGAGAGAAGAAATCGGTGTCGCCGGGTGGGTACAACGAGAATGGCTTGGTTTCGCACATCCCCCACCATGAGTCGAAGAGCCCGTAGCCGGTCTGCAGGCTCCTGCTCGCCGTGGGCGAGGGCTCGATGGCTTGCGACCCAGGTTCGGGGGTCGTGTTGGGATTCGGACCCGGGATCAGGACGCTCGTTCCGA
>CAZMCU010000070.1:0-4913 GCA_964564915.1 uncultured Demequinaceae bacterium
TGGTGGAGCTGAGGGGATTCGAACCCCTGACCTTCTCATTGCGAACGAGACGCGCTACCAACTGCGCCACAGCCCCTCAAGCGGGTACCAGGTTACCACCGGCGACCGCGGCGTCCTATGCGGTTTGGCGGCGCCTCCGGGCGAGGATGTCGTCGAGCGTTTGCGTCGACGCCTCGGGCTCCGCGGGAGCCTCCTCACGGGCGGCGACGGCCGCCTCGCGACGGCCCGCCGCGAGTTCCGCGTTGCGCTTCCCCTCGGCGAGATCGTCGTCCGTGATGGGCCGGGGAGTCTTCACCTTCGCGGGCGGCTTGAGGGTGTAGGTCGGGATCGGGAGCATGCCGGGCGACCACGCGGCCTCTTGGGCTCGCTTGGCGGAGGTGCGAACGGGAGCCGACACGAGTTCGGCCGCGGAGTCGACCGGCTCGGAAACCACCGCCCGCGTCACGACGGCGATCGCCTGGGTCTCCTCGATCGAGGGAAGCACGTCGCGCCCCTGGGCGCGTTCCGTTGCGACGCGTCGGAGCGCCGACGTCGCGGCGGCCGCCGCCTTCACCTCGCGTTCCACCGGTTGGCGTCTCGCGTCGGCGGCACGCTGAGCGATGACGGCCCTGCGGCCCGCGATCGACACTCCCCCGAGAGCCGTGGACGCGACCACGAACGACCAGAGGGGCCACGCCGACGCGAGGACGAGCCCCCCCGTCACCGAGGTGGCGAAGAGGGCCAAAGCCCCCACGATCCTGCGACGCCGAGCCCGAGCGGCCCTGCGGGAGAGGACGCGGGCGAGGTCCCGACGAAGGGCGACTTCTTGCCGTTGGGCGACGATCGCCGCACGGTCGAGTGGGGCAGCGGGACGAGACATGACGGACCCCCCGAGGGCTTTGATGGAGGCGCGCGCGTTGCGCGGGGCGAGCGCGCGGGCACGCTTGGTGGACGCGGGTTTCGCCGGTGGGGCTTCGACGCGGGCGGCGGATTCGCGAATGACCCTCATGTCGGCGCGATAGCGATCCTCGGTCCGAACAACGGAGTATTGCCCGGTTTCCCGGATCCTTTCCGGCAGCGCGAACGCGAAGACGAGTACGAGGGCGACGAGCGCGATCAGTCCCACCGGAGGCATACCCCGACGGTACGGCGCGCGCGGTCCCTACCGTCGCACCGCTCGCGGCGTGTCAGGCGAGTCCGCGCGCGCGAGCCGCCTCATCCGGGCATCGCCAGAAGTCACCCACTCGCGTCTCCGTCACCGTGAGCGCGAAGACGCGGTGGTCGCGCCATCCGCCGTCGATGTACAGGAAGAGTCTGCGCATGCCTTCGTCGCGGAATCCGAGCTTCTTGGCGACCCGGAGACTCGCCTCGTTCTCGGGCCGCGCCGCAATCTCGATGCGGTGCAGCCCCTCGTGGAACGCAAACGTTGCCAAGAGGCCACAGGCCCGGGGTGTAATCCCCCGACCGGCGTAGCCTTCGTCGATCCAGTAGCCGAGCGAGCCCGTTCGGGCGGAACCCCACTCGATTCCCGTGATGCACACCCTCCCCACCAGCGCGCCCTCGTAGACGATGACCATGTTGATCGCCCGGCGCTGATTCCACAGCCGACGATCCTCCCGGACGAGCGCCCCGAAACGCAGGGGCTTGACGATTCGGCCAGGAGGCTCCGTTGCCTCCCACGGTCGCAGCCACGCACGGTTCGTCTCGCGGAGAGCCCTCCAAGCCGCCTTGTCTCCATGTTGGAGAGGACGCACCACAACGCCGTCGCAGACGAGTGGTCCCGGTCTCCCAGCCATCCCTTCCCCCTAGTCGTCCCACAAGACGCAGGAGAGAACGTCTCCGACCTTCACCTTGGTGACGTCCTCGGGGATGATGGCGAGCGCGTTGGCGCGTGACAGGTCGGCGAGCGAAGGCTGCCACGGGTGTCCGACGACCCGTGTCGTGGCCTCCTTGGTCCGGGGGTGGGAGAGGACGACGGGCACACACTGGACCACACCACTCGGGGACTCCCACGACTGGGTCGCGCGTGCCTTGATCCGAGGGCGCTCCCTCTCGGCGTACGCCGACATCGTGCGGAGCACGGGGCGCACGTACATCTCGAACGCGATGATGGCGGCGGCGGGATGACCGGGGAGGGCCATGACGGGGGTGGCCGCATCCTGGACCCCCACAGCGATCGAACCGTGGCCGTGTCGCCGTCCCGGCATCATCGCGACACTTACGATCTCGAACGTCCCAAGTTCGGAGAGGACCTCCGGAAGGTTGTCGTCCGCCGCGCCGCTCAACCCACCTGTCGTGAGGAGGAGGTCCGCCCTGACCAATTGATCCTCGATCGTGGACCGAAGGGAGACACGGTCGTCACGGACCGCGCCCACGCGGTACGCCGTCGCGCCCGCCTCCTCGGCCATCACGGAAAGGGTGTGGGAGTTGGATTCCGGGACGCTAGCATCGCGGTTCCGGGCGCCGGGTTCCGCAAGTTCGTTGCCGACCGACAGAATCACCACGCGAGGCGTCGGGTGAACGCTGAGGCGGCGGCGCCCCAGCGATGCCGCCAGCCCCAACTGCCGTCCCCCCAATCGAGTGCCAGCGGGAACCAGTACCTGCCCCGGAGAGGCCTCCGAACCCTTCTCCCTGACGTTCGCCCCCGCACGAGACGCCGCCCGAATGGCAACCTTCGCCACCCCCGAATCGGTTGCCCCGACCGGAATGACGGCGTTCGCCCCCATCGGTACGGGGGCACCGGAAACGATTCGGGCCGCGGTTCCCGGAACGTGACGCCCGGGCCCGCGCACCTCCCACACGGCATCGTGAGAGACGGAAAGGACCACGGGGTGATCCTGGTCGGCCTTCGCGATGTCGGTGGCCTTAACGGCATACCCGTCGCACGTCGCTATCGACACCGGAGGCAAGGGCCCTTCCGTTACCAAGTCCGCGGCAAGAATCGACCCCGCGGCGTCGGCGATGAGCACCTCAATCGCCTCGATCCGCGTCACACCTTTCAGAAGCGCGGCTTGGTATTCCGCGAGAGTCACGCGAGCCTTCATCGATCCCTCCCCGAGACGAAGTCCCGAAGCCATTCCGAGAACGCCGGCCCCAGGTCGGGTCGGTCGGCGGCGATCGCGACCACGGCTTTGAGATACGCCAACTTGTCTCCCGTATCGTAACGGCGGCCCCGGAAAACCAGGCCCAGCGCTCCCCCTCCCTGGTCGGACGGGATCCGGGCCAAACGATCGAGAGCGTCCGTCAATTGGATCTCGCCGCCCCGACCGGGAGGAGTCTCCCGGATGACGTCGAAGATGGCGGGATTGAAGACGTACCTACCGAGGATGACGAGATTGCTGTACTCCTCACCCGTCGGGGGTTTCTCATGGAGACGCGACAGACGGTGGATCTCGACGTCCTCCGGAATCCGAGAATCGGAGGATGCTCCGGGGATGTCCGCCCGATGGAGCGTTTGCGCGTCGACGGCTCCGTACATCTGCACCAACTCTTGGGGCACCTCGAGAAGAAGGATGACGGACATCCCCGTTAACTCGTGCAGCGCGATCATGGCGGGAAGCGCGGGGTCCCGCTCGTCGCAGAAGTCGTCCCCCAGGAGGACGGCGAAGGGCTCTCCCGCCACGAACTCCTCGGCGACACCGACGGCATGGCCCAGCCCCAGCGGCTCTCCCTCGTCGATGGTCGAGAGGGGGCCAAGCGCGGACACCGCGCGCACGGCTTCCAGCAAGTCCGTCTCACCCTTGGATTCGAGGAAGGCCTCCAGTTCCGGGTTGGGCTCGAAGTGCGCGGCGACCGCTTCCTTGCCAGCGACGGTCACGATCGCAATATCCTCCAGACCCGCCGCGACGGCCTCCTCGATCACGTACTGGATCGCGGGGCGATCGACGACGGGAAGCATCTCCTTGGGGATCGCCTTGCTCGCGGGGAGGAACCGGCTTCCTCTGCCCGCGGCAGGGACTACCGCCTTGCGAACCTTTGCCATGCCACGAGACTAGTCGCCGGTTCGCGTGCAGCGAACCCTCTAGACCCCACGTCTCGCCACCCGCACAATGGAAACATGCCCTCTCCTTCGGTGTCCGCCGCGCGCCCTGATGCCGATTCGATCGAGGAGGCCAAGATCCTCCTCCGGGAGAAGATTCGCGAAACCCGCGCCAAGAGGAGCGTTAAGCGTCGGGAGGAAGCGGCCACCGCGATTGCCACCAACCTCCTTTCCCTTCCGGAAGTGCAGGCGGCACGATGCGTTTCGATCTACTCGTCTCAGCCCACCGAGCCGGGCACGCTTCCCGCGATCGAGGCGCTCGTCGAGCGCGACGTGAAGGTGCTGCTTCCCGTGCTCGGTGACGGTCTCCAACGCTGTTGGGGCGAGTACCACGGCGCGGACGATCTCACCCAGCGTGCTCCGGGAAGGCCCCCCGAGCCTTCGGGGGAGGCGCTGCCCCCGAACGCGCTGGAGGAGGCCGACGTTGTGGTGACTCCCGCGCTTGCCATCGACCCCACGGGGTTCCGCGTTGGGCAAGGGGGCGGGTGGTACGACCGAGCCCTCGCGAGCGCCCGGTCGGACGCCCTTCTCGTCGCCATCGCGTTCGCCGACGAGGTCCGCGACGAAGGGTCGCCGGTGCCGCGCGCGGACCACGACGTTCCCGTCCACGCCGTCGTCACACCGGAAGGTGTGACGCGGTTCGCCCACTAGGCACCATAGGATTCAGCCCATGCCAACGTATGACTACGCGTGCCTCTCGTGCGCTCACCGCTTCGATGCCGTCCAATCGATGAGCGACGAGCCCCTCGCCCGGTGCCCCGTGTGCGGTGGTCGCCTGCGGAGGGTCTTCGGCACGGTTGGGGTCACGTTCAAGGGCTCCGGTTTCTACCGAACGGACTCCCGACCGAAGCGGGAATCGGGCGCGGCTCAACCGAAGACGACGACCGCGACGGCG
>CAZMCU010000071.1:0-4888 GCA_964564915.1 uncultured Demequinaceae bacterium
CGGTCTTCGATGGCGCGATCGACGACTTCATCGACGCCGGGCTCCGCTGGCGACGCACCACTCAGGGAGACGCTTCCTCCTAGTCCGGCTGTATCGCTGGCGGTGGCATGAACCACCTGAGAGGATCGGGCCAAGAATTCAGAGTTGGGGTCAGACTGAGTCGCTGCGGCGAAGCCAAGCCGATAGCGATCGCCCAGGCAATCGCGACGGCTCCTGGGAGCGCGTGAAAGAGGGGGTCGAATGACATGACCCGCTCGGGGAGCACCTTCACTGCGATTGCGAATCCCAGGATCACGACAGGCAGTGGTATCCACCGTGGCCACGCATGACGGAAGGGGAGAAAGCACACCCTCCACGCCACGGCGAGAACGAGGAGAATCCCGATTGCCGCTACCGGGATGAACGGTCGAAAGCTGGCAAGCTCGGGCTCCCACGCCCTCCCACCGAAGGCTGCCTCTGTCCACATGGCGGCACCGACATAGGTGACAGCGGGTGCTGCGGCAACTACCCCAAGAATGAAGAGCCAGGTTGGAGAACTATCGAAACCTCGAGGCTCCCGTCCTCGAGTGACCAAGCGTGCTATGGGGCTCCACCATGCGGTCGTCAGGCCGGTCAGACCAATAGCGATGGCCAGCGCCGCAACTATGGTGGGCCCGCACCAAAGAAGCATCTCACCATAGGCAAGAAACAGGGCAAGCCGTGCCCCCGCGAAGAGGAGACCAAGCATTCCGGCTGCCCACAGAGCCAGGGGAACACCGTCTCTCGTCGAACGCGGCACCTCGTGGTCCTCCCACAATTCGTCGCCCACGCCATCACAACGTGCGGAAACGCTCGACCGATCCCATCTCCGGGGATGCCCGATTCCTGGCCCACGCGAGGCCCATCGCCGCGCTGGGTCGTAGGTCCCGCGAAAAGTAGGAAAGGGTCGCCTAAGTTGGAGATGTCCGACCGACACAGCTGAAGGCCTCACAAGGGCTAACAACACCATAAGGAGAGACCTGGCGATGACTACCGTAAACGCCGATCCCACCGACACGATTCGCGAACCGGGCGACCACGCTTGGCGCGGATTCGTTAGCGGTCCGTGGCAGGACGACATCGACGTCCGCGACTTCATCCAACACAACTACGAGCCCTACGACGGCGACGCCGACTTCCTGGCGGGAGCCACCGAGCGGACCGCCTCGATCTGGTCCACGCTCACCGCGATGTTCCCCGAGGAGCACGCTCGCGGTGTCTTCGACATCGACCCCCACACCCCCTCGACGATCACGTCCCACGCCCCGGGTTACATCGACCGTGAGCGGGAAATCATCGTCGGCCTCCAGACCGATGCCCCGCTCAAGCGGGCCATCATGCCCAACGGTGGCTGGCGCATGGTCGCCAAGTCCCTTGAGACGTACGGTTACCCCGTCGACCCCGAACTCGAGAAGATCTACTCCGAGTACCGCAAGACCCACAACGACGGCGTCTTCGACGTCTACCCCCCGAACGTTCGGGCGGCCCGCTCGAGCCACCTCGTCACCGGCCTGCCCGACGCGTACGGACGCGGCCGCATCATCGGCGACTACCGCCGCGTCGCCCTCTACGGCGTCGACGCCCTCATCGCGGCCAAGAAGCGCGAGCGCATCGATCTCGACGTGCAGCGGTCGAGCGAGGACGTCATCCGTGAGCGCGAGGAGAACGCGGAGCAGATCCGGGCCCTCGGCGAACTCAAGACGATGGCCGCGAGCTACGGATTCGACATCTCGGGTCCGGCGTCGAGCGCCCGTGAAGCCGTCCAGTGGCTCTACTTCGCGTACCTCGCCGCCGTCAAGGAGCAGAACGGCGCGGCGATGTCCCTCGGCCGCACCTCGACCTTCCTCGACATCTACCTTCAGCGCGACATCGCGGACGGCATCCTTTCCGAAAGCGACGCCCAGGAGATCATCGACGACTTCGTCATCAAGCTCCGCATCGTCCGCTTCCTTCGCACGCCGGAGTACGACGCGCTTTTCTCCGGTGACCCAACGTGGGTGACGGAGTCGATCGGCGGCATGGGGTGCGACGGGCGGTCGCTCGTCACCCGCACGTCGTTCCGGTTCCTCCAGACCCTCTACAACCTGGGCCCGGCGCCCGAGCCCAACCTCACCGTCTTGTGGAGCGAGCACCTTCCGCGCGGCTTCAAGGAGTTCTGTGCTCGTGTCTCGATCGACACGTCCGCGATCCAGTACGAGTCGGATGAACTCATTCGCCCGTCGTGGGGTGACGACGCCGCGATCGCGTGCTGCGTCTCCGCGATGGAGGTGGGCAAGCAGATGCAGTTCTTCGGGGCGCGCGTCAACCTCGCCAAGGCGTTGCTCTACGCGATCAACGGGGGACGCGACGAGATCACGGGCAAGCAGATCGCCCCGGCCAGCACGCCCGTCCAGGGCGACGTCCTGGACTACGAGGACGTGGTGCGCAAGTTCGACCACCTCCTCGATTGGCTCGCCGAGACGTACGTTGACGCGCTCAACTGCATCCACTACATGCACGACAAATACGCGTACGAGCGGATCGAGATGGCGCTGCACGACCGCGTCGTCCTTCGGACCATGGCGTGCGGCATCGCCGGGCTTTCCGTCGCGGCGGACTCGCTGTCCGCGATCAAGTACGCGAAGGTCACCCCCGTTCGTGACGAGACCGGGCTTGTGGTCGACTACACGGTCGAGGGCGAGTATCCGGCGTTCGGGAACGACGACGACCGCGTCGACGACATCGCCGCCGCCCTCGTCGGCCGTTTCATGCGCAAGATTCGCAAGCAGCCGACCTATCGCGACGCCGTCCACACGCAGTCGGTCCTGACGATCACGTCGAACGTGGTGTACGGCAAGGCGACGGGCAACACGCCGGACGGACGACGCCTCGGCGAGCCCTTCGCCCCCGGCGCCAACCCGATGAACGGTCGCGACACCCGTGGCGTGCTCGCGAGCGCGTTGTCCGTGGCCAAGCTTCCGTACGACGAGTCGAAGGACGGCATCTCGCTCACCGCGACGGTGCTGCCCTCGAGCCTCGGCCGTGACATCGCGGAGCAGACCACCCACCTCGTGGGGATCCTCGATGCCTACAACATCCACGACGGCTTCCACGTCAACATCAACGTGCTCAACCGCGAGACGCTGGAGGACGCGATGGAGCACCCCGAGAAGTACCCGCAACTGACCATCCGGGTGTCCGGGTACGCCGTGAACTTCGTCCGGCTGACACGCGAGCAGCAACTCGATGTTCTGTCCCGCACCTTCCACGCCGGGCTGTAGTGGAGGTACCGTCCTTGGGATGGACGGGAGGAGGCTTGGTGAGCGAACCCATCGGTTTCTCGGGTGGTTCCGTCGCGGGCCCGCCGATGGATGTCGCGGACGCGGAACTCGCCGCAGCCGAGAAAATCCGTGACGGCCAGGTCGGTTCGATCCATTCGTGGGACCTCGTGACGGGAGCCGATGGCCCCGGTTCGCGCATGACCCTCTTCATGGCGGGGTGCGGCATGCGCTGCCAGTACTGCCAGAACCCCGACACGTGGCACATGCGCGACGGGACGCGGCGCAGCGTCGAACAGGTCATGGACCGGGTGGCGCGCTACCGGCGGCTCATGACCGTGACCGGTGGAGGTCTGACGATCTCCGGCGGCGAGCCGCTCCTCCAGGACCGCTTCGTCGCCAACGTCTTTCGACGCGCCAAGGCGGATCTGGGCATTCACACCGCGCTCGACACCGCGGGGCTCCTCGGGGCGCGGCTCTCCGACGACGAACTGATGGACATCGACCTCACCCTGCTCGATATCAAGTCGGGGCTACCGGATACGTACACGCGCGTCACGGGGCGACCCCTCCAGCCGACCCTCGACTTCGCGCGGAGGTTGTCCGAGCTGGGCCGCACCACGTGGATCCGGTTCGTCCTCGTCCCCGGACTGACGGACGCGTTCGAGAACGTCGAGGCCGTCGCCGACATCGTCCAGGGGCTCGCGAGCGTCGAGCGGGTCGAGGTGCTGCCGTTCCACCAACTCGGACGGTTCAAGTGGGCCGCCACCGGCGAACCGTACCTCCTGGGTGACACCAAACCCCCCGACGCCGAGTTGCTGGAGCGGGTGCGCGGCCAGTTCCGCGCGCGAGGCTTGACGGTCTACTAGTCGCAACGGTCCGGTTCGATACACGACTCGCTCGAACACCGCGAGGGCGGTAGCGTTGAGCAATTCGACGACATCTACCTCAAGGAGAACCCATGACTCGCACCCGTGCCCGCGCCCTCGCCCTCGCCCTTGTTGCCGCGTTGGGCATCGGCGTGGTGACCGCGATTGCCATCACCGCCCATTCGACCCCCGCGGCCGCGACGAGTCCGCAGGCGGTGGCGTTCGACGGTTCGCAGGTACCGGTGGCGGAGTGGGCCCAGGCGGTTGCGGAACCCCGCATCGTCGTCCTCGATGTTCGGACGCCGGAGGAATACACCGCTGGCCACATCGCGGGTGCGATCAATGTTGACGTCAGTGCGAACACCTTCGCTTCCGATGTTGGCGCGCTCGACCCCACGGCGTCCTACGCCGTCTACTGCCATAGCGGGAACCGATCACAAGCCGCGATCGAGATCATGACGGACCTGGGCTTCACGCACCTGCTCGGCCTGGAGGGCGGCATTGCCGCGTGGACCGCGGCGGGCAAACCGATCGTCACCAGTTAGGGCACAGCCGGTTTGATCGATTCCCGCTAGGCGGGAGCCGGTGCGGGAGCGGGCTCTGCCTGGCAGATTTCCCACCGGAAGAGGCCGATGACGGTCCGCGTCGTTACCGCGAGAACCACGAGCGACACGATGACGAGGGAGATCACCGCCGCCCAGGCGCAGAGTCGGCACGGCGACGCCTCTGAGGCGGACACCAGCC
>CAZMCU010000072.1:0-4762 GCA_964564915.1 uncultured Demequinaceae bacterium
GATGGAGATGGAACAGTGCGGATTCACAACTACCGATCCTGGTCTTGGGTATATGCCGGAGCCCGCACCCACAGAGAGTTAGCCGCTTCAGATCCCTTGCGCCAGGCGGTAGTAGGCGGCGTTCGCCCGCATTTCCCGCTCGAATCCCGCGACCGTGGTGTCTTCAGCAATCGCGAGAAGTTCGATCGACGACATGCGGGCGAACTCCTGGAAGACGTCCAGCCCCACCTGGGTCGACATGACGGTGTGGTGCGCCGCGCCCGCGTTCAGCCAGCAGGTCACCGAGGTACGGAAGTCCGGGGCTGGCCGCCAGAGGGCTCGACCGACCGGAAGGTTGGGGACCGGTGAGGGTAGGTCGACGAGTTCCACGACGTTGGCAACGAGCCGGAAGCGATCTCGCACGTCGCTCAGGGCGACGACGATCGCGGGTCCGGGGTCCGCGGTGAAGACGAGTCGTACGGGATCTTCCCTGCCCCCGATTCCCAGGGGGTGCACCTCGAGGCTCGCCCGCTTGGTCGTGAGCGCCGGGCTCACCTCCAGCATGTGAGCCCCCAACACCAGCTCGGCACCGACCTCGAGGTGGTAGGTGTAGTCCTCCATGAGGCTTGCCCCACCCGGAAGGCCGGCACCCATGACGGAGGCGGCACGCACCAGGAGGGCGGTCTTCCAGTCGCCCTCGGCGCCGAATCCGTAGCCGTCGGCCATGAGCCGCTGGACCGCGAGTCCCGGCAACTGCTTGAGCGCGCCCAGATCCTCGAAGGTGTCGGTGAAAGCCGTGAACCCTCCGGCCTCGAGGAAGCCACGGAGCCCGATCTCGATCTGGGCGCCGTACCGGAGCGAGTCGTGCCGCTTGGCTCCCGGCAAGAGGTTCGCCGCGACGTCGTACGTGTCGAGGTATTCGGCGACCAGGGCGTCGACCTCATCGCTCGCCACGCCGTGAACCGCGTCGGCGAGCTCGTTGACGGGCCACGTGTTGACCTGAACCCCCATCTGGATCTCCGCCTCGGTCTTGTCTCCCTCGGTCACCGCGACGAATCGCATGTTGTCGCCAAACCGAGCGATTTTCATGGTCTGCGTCGCCCAACGCCCGGCGGCGGCCCGCGCCCACACGCCAACCTGCGCCGTCACCGCGGGGTTGGAGACGTGCCCCACCACCGTCGTCCGCGGAACTCCCATCCGGGTCTCGATGTAGCCGAACTCGCGATCCCCGTGCGCCGCCTGGTTGAGGTTCATGAAGTCGAAGTCGATGGTCGCCCATGGGAGGTCGACGTTGGCTTGCGTGTGGAGGTGGAGGAGCGGCTTCTGGAGCGCCTCCAGTCCGGCGATCCACATCTTCGCCGGGCTGAACGTGTGCATCCAGGCCACGAGCCCGATCACGGCGTCGTTCGCGTTCGCCTCGAGGATCACGCGACGAATGCCGTCGCTGTCCGTGAGGACGGGCTTCCACACGACCTTCACGGGAATGTCGCTCGACGACTCGAGCCCCTTCGCCACCGCGCGGGACTGATCGGCGACCTGGGCGAGGACCTTTTCCCCGTACAGGTGTTGGCTCCCCGTGAGGAACCACACCTCGCGCTGGGCGAGGTCGGGGACGACGCTGTTCCTGGACATCTCAGTTCTCCTTAGGTTTCTGGCCATACACGTTTTGGTAGCGATCGAACAACGCGTCGATCTTGTCCTGGGGGATCGGCAGGGGTTCGCCCAACTGGTAGGCGATGTGGACGGTTCGAGCGACGTCCTCGCACAGCACCGCCGCCTTGACGGCCTCGCGGGGATTCGCGCCGATGGTGAACACGCCGTGGTTTTGCATGAGCACCGCCCGCGACCGGTGACCCGTAAGCGTCTCGACGATCCCGCGTCCGATCGAGTCGTCGCCGATCACCGCGAAGGGGCCCACCGGGATCTCCCCGCCGAACTCGTCGGCCGCGCCGGTGATGACGCAGGGGATCGGTGCGCCGCGCGCGGCCCACGCGGTGGCGTAGGTGGAGTGGGTGTGGACCACTCCCCCGACGTTGGGCATGTTCCGATAGACGTAGGCGTGGGCGGCGGTGTCGCTCGAGGGGCTCTTGTCGGAGCCGATGCTCCCGGCGACGACGGTGCCGTCGAGGTCGCACAGCACCATGGTGTCGGGGGTGAGGTCGTCGTAGCCAACACCGCTCGGTTTGATGACGAAGAGGTCCTCGCCCGGGATGCGGCCGCTGATGTTTCCGCCCGTCCATACGACGAGTTGGTAGCGCACGAGCTCTGCGTGAAGCGTCGACACAGCCTCCCGCATCGCCGCGATGGCCGCCTCGACCTTGGGGGAGAATCCGCTCATGCCAGCGCCTCCCGTCGTTGAGCCTTGAGACGTCGCATGACGTCGTTCCCGCCCCGACCGAAGTAGTCGTGGAGCTGGACGTACTCGGCGTAGAGGGCGTCGTAGGCATCCGCCCTCGTCGCGTCCGGAGTGTACGTGTCGCGATTGAGCCGCCCCATCGCCGCGCTCGCGGAACGCACATCCGGGTACGCCTTCGCGGCGACCGCGGCGTGGATGGCGCTTCCCAAGGCGGGGCCCTGTTCGCTCCCGATGGTCGATAGCGGCATGCGTAGAACGTCGCTGTAGCACTGCATGAGCTGCCGGTTCTTGAGCAGACCACCCGCGACGATGAACTCCGTCACCGGGGCCCCCGCCGAGGCGAAGCCCTCGACGATGACCCGCGTGCCGAAGGCCGTGGCCTCGATGAGGGCGCGATACACCTGTTCGGCTCGCGTCGCCAGGGTGAGTCCCACCACCAGACCCGAGAGTTCGTGGTTCACCAGCACCGAACGGTTGCCGCTCTGCCAGTCGAGGGCGACGAGGCCGTGAGCCCCCACCGGCTCGCTAAAGGCAAGTTCGGTCAGGTAGTCGTGGATGGTCAAGCCGGCGGCGGCGGCCGCCTCGACATACGAACCCGGGACCTGGTTGCTCGTGTACCAGGCGAAGATGTCGCCGACTCCCGATTGTCCCGCCTCGTATCCCCAGAGTCCGTCGATGATGCCGCCGTCGACGACGCCGCACATCCCGGGGATCTCGATGAGCCGGTCGGTGCTCACCACGTGGCACGTGCTGGTCCCCATGATGGCGACCATCTGCCCGGGTTCGACCGCTTGGGCGGCGGGGGCCGTGACGTGGGCATCGACGTTCCCGACCGCGACGGCGATCCCTTCCGGGAGGCCCGTCCATGCCGCAGCCTCGGCCGTCAGCCGACCGGCCGACGCCCCGAGCGCCCCCACGGGTTGGGCCACCTTGTCGGCGGCGAAAGAACCGAAGTTCGGGTTGAGGGCGGCGAGGAAGTCTTCGCTGGGGTAGGCGCCGTCTTGGAAGATCGCCTTGTACCCGTTGGTGCAGGCGTTCCGAAGGTACGTGCCGCACAGTTGCCACACGATCCAGTCGGCGGCCTCCACCCAACGGTCCATGCGCTCGTAGACGGCGGGCGCTTCCTCCAACGTCTCCAGGCCCTTGGCGAACTCCCACTCGCTCGAAATCTGCCCACCGTACCGGGGTAGCCACTTCTCCCCTCGTGCGGCACCCAGCGCGTTGATGCGGTCGGCCTGTCCCTGCGCGGCGTGGTGCTTCCAGAGTTTGATGTAGGCGTGCGGTTCGCCGCGAAACTCGTCGAGCTCGCAGAGGGGGGTGCCGTCGGCCAGCGTCGGAAGGATGGTGCACGCCGTGAAGTCGGTGCCGATGCCGATCACCTGTGACGGGTCGATCCCCGCCGCCTTGACCGCCTCCGGAACGGCGTGTCGCAGCACCTCGCGATAGTCGTTCGGGTCCTGCAGGGCGAAGTCCGGCGGGAGGGTGGCTCCGGTCGCCGCGAGGGTGGTGTCCATGACCCCGTGCTCGTACTCGTGCACGGCGGTGCCGACTTCGGCCCCGTCGCTCACCCTGACCACCACGGCGCGCCCCGACAGGGTGCCGAAGTCGATACCGATCACGTAGCGATCGGACGCGTCACTCGATTGGGGGCTCACCGTCGGTCCTCCTTCGTTGAGGGGTTAACGCGACTCTCTACGTCACGAAGCCTACTCAAATCGCCGGGTTCACCATACGGAACGACCCGCACGTTCGCGCCGCGAAGCGCTCAACAAGGAATCGGGCGAAGGGTTGGTACCCGAGAGTCACCGACATTCGTACCCTCGAGTAGGGGTCAGGTGCGGTCCTTGAGTGCGTCGAGGAGGGTGCCGACCGGGAGGAGCCCGATGAGCAACGCACCCAGCGACGTCACGAACCAGAGCGCGAGGATCTGGCCCGACACCTGGCCGAGGGCGATCGCCGGTTCCACACCGAGGCCCAGCGAGAACGCCATCCCGATACCCCACCCCCACGCGGCGCCGATCCCGCCGAGGATGACCCACTCGGTGAACTGCATCGCGAGTCGGGCTCGAGGCGCGGCGCCGAAGGTGGCGTAGATGGCCATGCGGGTGCGTCGCATCCATTGGACGATCGCCCAAATCGCCGCTAGCACGAGCCCGCCAGCCAGCCACGACCATTGCAGGACGCGACCCTGGTACGCGGTCGCGAAGTCCACGCCGTACGTGTTCGCGGAGAGCCGGGGGCGAACGATGGCGGGGTTGCCGCCTTGGCCGAGGGCACTGGCGAGGTACCGCTCGACGGCGTCGACGTGAGCCGCATCCGTTCGGACGTAGCAGGCGTCGGCACCGTGTGGCAGAAGGCCCGGGACGAGGTACGTTCCCTGGTGTTGCTCACCGAGCATCGTCGTGTCGGCGAGGACGACGGTGGCGA
>CAZMCU010000073.1:0-1540 GCA_964564915.1 uncultured Demequinaceae bacterium
GTCGAAGGACGTTCGCCGCTCCGCGCGAGACGAGGCGGGGACGACGACGCCGTGCGAGTGGGCGTCGTCCAAGTGGGCCTTGCTGTGATCCGTGACCGTCATCCGACCGCACCCTCCATCTGAAGTTCGATGAGCCTGTTGAGCTCGAGCGCGTACTCCATCGGAAGTTCGCGGGCGATCGGTTCGATGAAGCCGCGAACGATCATCGCCATCGCTTCCTTCTCCTCGAGCCCTCGTGACTGGAGGTAGAAGAGTTGGTCCTCGCTGAGCTTGGAGACGGTCGCCTCGTGGCCCATGCTGACGTCGTCCTCCCGCACGTCGACGTACGGGTACGTGTCGGAGCGGGAAATCTGGTCGACGAGGAGAGCGTCGCAGAGGACGTTCGACTTGGACCCGTGAGCCCCCTCGAGAATCTGAACGAGCCCCCGATACGAGGTGCGGCCGCCGCCGCGAGCGACGGACTTGGAGATGATGCTCGACGACGTATGGGGTGCGGCGTGGACCATCTTGGCACCGGCGTCCTGGTGTTGGCCCACCCCGGCGAACGCGATGCTGAGCGTCTCTCCGCGCGCGTGCTCCCCCAAGAGGAAGATCGCGGGGTACTTCATCGTCACCTTCGAGCCGATGTTGCCGTCGACCCATTCCATGGTCGCGCCTTCTCCCGCCGTCGCGCGTTTGGTCACCATGTTGTACACGTTGGTCGACCAGTTCTGAACGGTCGTGTATCGCACGCGAGCGTTCTTCTTCACGATGATTTCGACCACCGCGCTGTGAAGGGAGTCGGACGAGTAGATGGGAGCCGTACACCCCTCGACGTAGTGCACGTAACTGCCCTCGTCGGCGATGATGAGCGTTCGCTCGAATTGCCCCATGTTCTCCGTGTTGATGCGGAAGTAGGCCTGGAGCGGAATGTCGACGTGGACCCCGGGCGGGACGTAGATGAACGAGCCCCCCGACCACACGGCGGTATTGAGGGCCGCGAACTTGTTGTCCCCCGGGGGGATGACGGTGCCGAAGTGCTCACGGAAGAGTTCGGGCTTCTCCTTGAGGGCCGTGTCGGTGTCGAGGAAGATCACCCCTTGGTCCTCGAGACTTTCCTGAATCTGGTGATAGACGACCTCGGACTCGTATTGCGCGGCGACCCCCGCGACGAGGCGTTGCTTTTCCGCGTCGGGAATGCCGAGGCGGTCGTAGGTCGCCTTGATGTCCTCGGGAAGGTCGTCCCACGACGTCGCTTGCTTCTCCGTCGAGCGAACAAAGTACTTGATCGTGTCGAAGTGGATCCCGCTGAGGTCGGCGCCCCAGTTCGGCATGGGCTTCTTGTCGAAGAGCGAGAGCCCCTTGAGGCGCATCTTGAGCATCCACTCCGGTTCGCCCTTGAGTGCGGAGATGTTGCGGACGACGGCCTCACTCAGCCCACGCTGCGCCGACATTCCGGCCGCGTCGCTATCGTGCCACCCGAATTCGTATGTACCGATCGACGCAATCGCCTCGTCTTGCGTCATCGGGACGCTCACGACGGCTGGCTTCTTGGTCGCCG
>CAZMCU010000073.1:1640-4748 GCA_964564915.1 uncultured Demequinaceae bacterium
GGCATCTTGGCCGCAGGGGTGGTCATCGCTGGTTCTCCGTTACCCCCGCCATGCCCAGCGGGATGTTCGTCGTACATACGTGGGCGCCGCTCGCCAGCGTGCTCAGACGCTGGACGTGAACGCCGAGAATCCTGGAAATCACGTGGGTCTCCGCCTCGCACCACTCTGGGGCGGCCTCCGCGACGGTCAGCACCGGACAGTGCCCCTGGCACAGTTGGACGGCGAATCCGCCGGGCAGGGGGCGGACGCTCGCGGCGTACCCGCGTGCGGTCAGAGCGTTCGCCAGGGCGTCGACGCGCTCGGACATGGGGGCGGAGGGGTCGACGGCGTCGGCGAGGGCCTCTTCGAGGAGACTCGCCTCCTGCTCGATGAAAGCCTTGAGTTCACCACCGTTCCTGAGGAAGGCGAGGGCATCGATCGCGACGGACGCGCAGGCGCTCTCGAGGGCGCGCTGTCCCTCCGCGGTGGCGACGTAGGCGCGCGCGGGACGACCGGGACCGCGTTCGTGGTGGCCGGGGATCTCATGCTCGGTGATGTAGCCCACGTCCGCAAGGTGCGTGAGGTGCCGACGGATACCGGTGGGCGTCACCCCGAGACGGTCGGCGAGGTCGCTTGCGGTGATGGGACCGGCGGAGACGACGATCGCGAGCACACGCTCCCGGGTCGACTCATCGGTAGACATGCCGCCTCCCTCGTCCGTGGTGCCCGATCCTCGGGCCGTCGCCCCACCCCGATGCTTCGGCGTGGTCGTATTTAGCAACATCATCGTTCCCTAATTCCATTCCCGCAAGTTAGGTGGCCCTAACCCTGGGGGCGGCGGCATGATGGAGGGGTACCGATCGCTCGAAGGGAGCACCATGTCTCTGCGGACCGTGTCCATCGCCCTCGGGGCTGCGGTCCTTCTCGCCGCATGCTCGACCTCACCCGACACGTCCGCGAGCCCTGGAGCTAGCATGGGTGGCGTGCAACCACTTCCGCTCACGGTGACATCGAACGACTTCATCGACGGTGGGGGCCTCGCCCCGACCTACGCCGGGTGCAAGGGCGACAACCTCAATCCCCAACTCTCGTGGTCGGAGGGACCGGACGGCACGGCGTCGTACGCGATCACCATGAGGGATCCCGACGCCAACTACGAGCACTGGCTTCAGTACGACATTCCGATCGGTGTCACGAGCGTCGCGCGCGGGGCCTCCTCTGATCTCGCGGGGGTCCACGGTCAGAACACGCATCACGACCTCGATTACTTCGGCCCGTGTCCCCCCTCGCAGCACCACTACGTCTTCACCGTCTACGCGCTCGACACCACCCTCGACGCTCCCGAGACCCTCGACGTCGCGTCGTTCCTCCACCAGATCGAGGGCCACGTCCTCGCACAAGGCTCGATCACGGGCCTGTACCCCGCGGATCCCTCCTAGGGCCTCGCCCACGGAGCGTCGGTGGGGCGAAGGGTCTCCCAACCCGAGCGCACCGCAACGTCTAGCGCCAGGAATCCCGCGACGGAAGTCGGGCTTGAGAACCGGCCGGATACGACCGCCGCGACGGCCTCGTCGAGGGGGATCCATCGCGCCTCCATGTCCCTCTCCTCCGCCTCGCGCTCGAAACGCTGCTCCACGGGCACGGCGGTGAGGTCGCGCGCGAGGTAGATCCGGAGTGCCTCCGATGAGCCTCCGGGGGTAGTGAAGATATCGACCAGGACGTGCCACGTGTCCGCGACGAGGTCGGCCTCCTCGCGGAGTTCCCGTCGGGCCGTGTCCAGGGGATCTTCTCCCGCAACGTCCAGCATGCCGGCGGGAGGCTCCCACAACTCTCGACCGACGGGATGGCGATACTGACGGAGGACGAGAACCTCGCCGGGGTCACGGTACGCGACGACGGCGACCGCCCCGGAACTCGCGACAAAGTCGCGCGTCACCACTTCGCTGGACTCGCCGTCGCCCCCCAATTCGACACGCTCGGTGACGACGTCCCACACCTTTCCGTGAAACGGGACCTTTCGATCGAGGACCGGGCGTCGCGCGGGGGTGTCGTTGAGGACGCCCGGAGCCGGTTCCGACACGCCGCCCTACTTCGCTAAGGCATCGGCGGTGGTTGCTCCGCGCGACGTTGAACCCTTACCGCGGTGATGCGTCCCGCCCTCGCGATCCTTCCGATGCTCCAGCGCGGCGCCGACGAGTCCCGCGAAGAGGGGGTGGGCTCGCGTCGGCCTCGACCGAAACTCCGGATGGGCCTGGGTGCCGACGTAATACGGGTGCGCGTCACGCTCGAGCTCGACGAACTCGACGAGTTCCCGATCCGGGGACTCCCCCGACACCACGAGGCCGGCGGATTCCAATCGTTCGCGGTACACGTTGTTGACCTCGTACCGATGACGGTGGCGCTCACCCACCGTCGTCGCCCCGTACGCTTCCGCGACGATCGAGCCGGGCTTGAGGACGGCCGGATACTCGCCGAGGCGCATCGTCCCGCCCATGTCCCCCTCGCCGCCGACGATCGCCAACTGTTCCTCCATCGTCGCAATGACGGGATCGACGGGGTCGTCGGTGAACTCCGAGCCCGAGGCCCCGTCGAGGCCGAGGACGTTCCTCGCGTACTCGATGACCATGCACTGAAGCCCCAGGCACAGGCCGAGAGCGGGGATGCCGTTCTCCCGCGCCCACCGGAGTGCCCCGATCTTCCCCTCGATGCCCCTCACTCCGAACCCGCCGGGCACGACGATGCCGTCGACTCCCCCGAGAATCTCTGCCGCCGCCTCGGGCGTCTCGCAGCGATCGGACACAACCCAGCGGATCGTCACGTGAGAATCGTGGTGGAAGGCACCGGCTCGGATCGCCTCGCACACGGAAAGGTAGGCGTCCGGTAGGTCGATGTACTTGCCCACGAGGGCGATCTCCACCTCGTTCTTGGGCTGGTGGACCCGCCGGAGCAGGTCGTCCCACGCGCTCCAATCGACGTCGCGGAAGGGGAGCGCGAGTCGGCGAACGACGTATGCGTCGAGCCCTTCCTTGTGGAAGACGCGAGGGATGTCGTAAATGCTCGGCGCGTCGATCGCGGTGACGACCGCTTCGATCTCGACGTCGCACATGAGCGCGATCTTGTTCTTGACGC
>CAZMCU010000074.1:0-3142 GCA_964564915.1 uncultured Demequinaceae bacterium
CCGATGCCGCGATGTCCCCCGCGGATTCCGCGAGCGTCTGCTCGCGGTCAGCCCGCGTCGACCTGCTCCTCGAGAGCCTCGCGGATTTCGCGCATCGCCCGCTTGCGGACGTCCTTCTCCAACCGATCGATGAAGAGTTTGCCATCGAGGTGGTCGGTCTCGTGCTGGATGAGCCGCGCCCAGATCCCCTCGCCCTCGACAATGACGGGGTTGCCATCGAGGTCGGTCCCCTCGCACCGTCCGTACCGGGGTCGCTCGCATGGGAACCACAATCCCGGGATCGAGAGGCATCCCTCCTCTCCCAGTTCCTGACGTTCCTCGCTCAGTTCGACGACGACGGGGTTGAGGATGTACCCCACGTTTTCCTCGATGTTCCACGAGAAGGCCCGGAGGCTCACCCCGATCTGGTTGGCGGAGAGCCCTGCACGTCCCTCGGCGTCCACGGTGTCGAGGAGGTCCTCGACGAGACCACGGACATGGTCGTCGATCTCCGTGATCGGCTCACACGGCGTGCGCAACACTGGGTCCCCGCTGATGCGGATGTCTCGCATAGGCATGTCGGTATTGTTCCATGGCTCCACATCGAGCAGTGCACCTCCGGAGGCCCTAGCATGGTCCGGTGATCCTCGAGACGGAGCGACTCATCCTCCGGCCGTACCGGCTGGCGGACGCCTCCGCCGTTCACGCGTACGCCTCCGATCCCGAGGTATGCCAATACACCGAGTTCGGCCCCAACACGTGGGACGACACCCTTTCGTTCCTCCAGACGGCGACCGACACCGCCCAAGCGAACATCGACCTGGCGATCACCTTGAAGGACGTGGGAGAGGTAATCGGGGGGATCAGCGCCCGACCTCAACCGGGGGGTAGGCACGAGATGGGTTGGGTGCTGCGCCAGGACCTATGGGGGCACGGGATCGTCTCCGAGGCAGCGCGGGCCCTCTTCGCGCACGTCTCCGCGCTCCCCGGCACGACCGCCGTTTACGCCCGATGCCGCCCCCAGAACGCGGCCTCCGCTCGGATCATGGAGAAACTTGGCATGGTATTCGTCGAGCGGATCGACCGCGAAAAGGAGTTCAGGGGCGAATGGGTCGACACCCTCGTGTACGAGTCCCGTGTACCACCAGTCGCATCTGTGCCAGCCTAGAGGCATGAGCGAGAGCGGGGTCTGGGCGGCCGCGACCGCCGACGAGATTCGCGCCGCGGAGACACCCGTGCTCGCGCGCCTCGGGGACGACCCCTTAATGGATCGAGCCGCCGATGCCGTCGCCGACGCCGCGCGCGCGGAGTTGCGGGTGGCGCGCACCGATGGGGCTCACGTCGTCGTCCTCGCGGGGACGGGCAAGAACGGTGGAGACGCTTTACTCGCGGCGGCGCGCCTCGCCCGGGATCGCGCCCCGACCGCGGCCGTCGGGGCTATTGCTGCCATTCCTTCCTCGACCACCGCGGCCGTCACCGCGGTCCTCGTGGGCCCAACCGCGCACGAGCGGGGACTTAAGGAGGCACGTGAGGCCGGCGTGGTGGTCATCGAGGCCGGGAACGAAGCGGAAGCCCGCAGCGCCCTGCGAGCGGCCAACCTTGTCATCGATGGGATCGTGGGGCTCGGGTCCAGCGCTGGGCTGCGGGAGGCAACCGCAAGCCTCGTCGAGGCGATTCCGGTGGGCGTCCACATCCTCGCGGTTGACCTTCCGAGTGGCCTCGACCCCGACTCACGGCAATCCGACCTCCGCCACGTCCACGCGGCCGTAACCGTCACCTTCACCGCTCCGAAGCCCTGCCTCCTCCTGCCGCCCGCCGCGCTCGATGCTGGTCTCGTCATCGTCGCCGACGTCGGCATCCCCGTGCCCGACGCCTCGCCGGGTGCACCCCGCCGCCTCACGCCCGCTGGCGCCTCCGCGTGGTGGCCCGTGCCCACCTCCCGCGATAGCAAGTACTCCCGCGGCGTCGTCGGCGTGGTCGCGGGTTCGGAACGCTACCCCGGTGCGGCGGTCCTCGCCTCCTCGGCCGCCGTCCGCGCGGGTGCCGGGCTCGTGCGATACCTCGGCCCTCGACGCGCCCAAGATCTCGTCCTCGCCGCCCGACCGGAAGTCATCGTTGCCGACTCTCCCGACGACGCCTCCGGCATGCCCAAGGTCGATGCGTGGGTTCTCGGCCCGGGAATCGCGGGGGGATCTCCGGAGGAGGCTTCGGTTACCGCCGCTCTCGCGACGGGGCTTCCGGCGGTGGTCGACGCCGGGGCGATCGACGGATGCGTCGCGGCCCGCATCGGCGGTGACCGCCCCACCCCCGCCGACCACCTGCTCCTCACTCCCCATGTCGGAGAACTCGAGCGTGCGCTCGGCCTTGCGGGTACGCCAGCGACGCGTGCCCAGATCGAGGCGGACCCTGCAGGCTACGCCCTGGCCCTCGCCCGGGCGGCGGACGCGACCGTCCTCCTCAAGGGTGCGGTCACGCTTGTCGCCACCCCGGACGGAACCCTGTGGAGCCAGGCCGACGGCCCACCGTGGCTTGCGACGGGTGGAGCGGGGGACGTGCTCGCTGGGATCGTTGGCGTCCTGCTCGCGGCGGGGCTTCCCGCCGACCGGGCCGGAGCGCTCGCCGCTCTCGTCCATGGGCGCGCGGCCACGCTCGCCTCGAGCGGTGGCCCGATCGCCGCCCTCGACGTCGCCGACGCTATGCCCGCCACGCTCGAGGCGCTCCCGAGCGCCATCCGGGAGACCCTCGACCACCGGTAGTACGGTCGCGCCCTTTCCCCCAGGAAGCAGGGCAACCATGAGATCCGACTTCTCGCCTACGCCCTTACCGCAGGTCGGGGATGTCGAGAACCACCTTGACCCGAGTACCCTCCTCGATTCCCTCGGCGTCACGCACGGCCTTCTTGATTCCCATCACATAGGCCTTGGTGGACCAACTGGGGAAGATCGAGGTGCCCCACGTCGTCGTACCGATCCGCGCCTTGACCCTCACGGCGCCGAATCCCCGTCGGGGGCCCGCGTACCGCGCCTCAATCTCATCGGAGAGGTCCTCGGGGAGCGTCACCATGTGCCACGCCCCCTCCCCGGTCGTCGTGAACACCTTGGCGGTGAAGGTCAGGTCCTCGGCCACGAGCCGACGCTATCACCGGAGGCCGACGCCAACACTG
>CAZMCU010000074.1:3242-4671 GCA_964564915.1 uncultured Demequinaceae bacterium
TCGTCCGGATCTTGGCCGCGCGGACCTGCCGCTCCGCTGGACCCGGAACGGAGGCTTCCATGTCGCCCTCCCCACACCGTTCGCACCACACCTTGCGCTCTACCACCAAGGTACTCGCGCGCCACGCTCGCCGCGCGCTCGCGGAGTTACGCAATAGATCGAACGGTCGTGCTATTCTATAGGTGGGTCGAGGCGCGACGGAGGGCCCGCCCCGCCCCCACATCACACGTGAGAATACGGAGCACCATCATGAGTAACCTCGCCGAAGTCGAGACCACCACCACAGCACCGAAGAGCGATTCCGCCCCTCCCCCGCGTACGATGAGTGAGCAGGCTCCTCGATCATCCTTCGACATCCACCTCACGCCTGCGGACATCGAGAGGGATCTGGTCTACGGACGGGATTAATGGCGGAAGCGGAACCGGCGCTCACCAAGGGTCAGCGCACGCGTGAGGAGATCCTCCGCATCGCGCAAGACCTGACGAGCGAAATCGGGCTTGAGGCCGTCACCATCGGTGACCTTGCGACGCGCGCCGGAATGTCGAAGAGCGGACTCTACGCCCACTTCGACTCGAAGGAAGCGCTTCAATGCGCGATCCTCGACGCGGCGGCAGAACGCTTCACCAACGTCGTCCTCCGGCCGGCGTTCGTGGCTCCCCGGGGACTTCCCCGCATCGAGCGACTGTTCTCCCAATGGATCGAGTGGGAGGACGTCGAGTACCCCGGTGGCTGCCCCCTCATCGCGGCGGCGACCGAGTTCGACGACCGTACCGGCCCCGTCCATGACCGGATTCAGAAGTACATCGACCTGATGATCGAGGTCGCGACGAAAGCGGCGGACTTCGCGGTCGAGGAGGGGCACTTCGCCGCCGACCTCGATACCCGGCAATACGCCTACGAGTGCTGGGGGATTCTCCTGGCCCACCAGACGTTCCATCGGCTCCTGGACGCGACCGACGCCGCCGCCCTCGCCCAGCGTGCCTTCGATAGCCTTACGGCGCGATCGTTGCCGCGAGGAACCACCACGCCCTCCCGCTAGGGAATGGGCTGATCCGGACTCCCGTCGAAGTACACGCGGTAGAGACCGCTTTGCGCAACCGAGTTCCCGAGGCCCACCCAATACGTTGGCGTGACGTCAAAGTCGTCGTGACAGGCCGTGGGCATGAAACCCATACGCCCCGTGTAAACCCAGGTATCGGAGGTCAGGTAGTGAACGATGAAATGCGACGTCCACGTGTCGGTGGTCCACTCGTAGATTTGGGTGTCGTATACCGCCGTCGAGTCCTCTGCGTCGATCCCCATGCAGTAGTAACCGTCGCCTGCTACGCCCGCGGCGAGCGTTGAGTTGATCGCGCTAGGCGACACTCCCCCACCGGGCGTCCGGAAGAAGACCCCCGTGATGGGAGAACCGTAGCCCTCTCCTGCCCA
>CAZMCU010000075.1:0-4534 GCA_964564915.1 uncultured Demequinaceae bacterium
CTATTTGACAATGATTATCATTAGCGTCAAGATAGTGACATGACACTTCGCCACACGATCCGCCCCGCCCTCGCCACCGTCTCCCTCGTCGCCACCGTCGCCCTCGTCGGGTGCTCTTCTGCGGAACCCGCACCGACAGGCTCCCCCGTCTCCCTTGAGGTCGCGGCCGCCTTCTACCCCCTTGAGTACGTCGCCGAACGTATCGGTGGCGACCACGTCGGCGTCATCGCCCTCACCCCTCCAGGGGCCGAACCCCACGACCTCGAACTCTCCCCCTCCGGGGTCCGTGAAGTGCGAGACGCCGACATCGTCCTCTACCTCTCGGGCTTCCAGCCGAAGGTTGACGACGCCATCGGGGCGACGGGCGCCAACGGCTTCGACGTATCCGACGTTGTCCCCCTCATCGGTGGGGGCGAAGGTCACGTGGGCACCGACCCGCACTTCTGGCTCGACCCCGTGCTGCTCAGCCAGTACGCGGATGCCGTCGCGGATCGCTTCGCCGCCCTCGACCCCGAGCACGCCGACCTCTACCGAGCCAACTATGCCGACTTGGCACAAGACCTCGCCGATCTCGACACGCTCTACTCGGAATCGTTGACGAACTGCGAGCGCGACACGATCCTCACGAGTCACGAAGCCTTCGGCTACCTAGCCCTCCGCTACGGACTCACCCAGGTGGGACTGTCCGGCATTAATCCCGAAGCCGAGCCCTCGCCCGCCCGCCTCCGCGAGGTCCGAGACCTCGCTAAGTCCGTGGGGGCAACCACCGTCTTCGTCGAGACCCTCGTCGACCCCAGCGTGGTCGAGGCGTTCGCCTATGACGCGGGGCTGACGGTCGCTACCCTGGACCCCATCGGCGGCCTCGTCGAGGACGGAGACGACTACCTCATCATCATGAACCGCAATCTCGACGTCCTCAAGGCAGGATTGGGCTGTGGCTAGCCCTACCCCAGCGGTCCGCGTCACCGACCTTCACGTGGCGCTCGGGGGCCATCCCATCGTCCACGGAGTGTCGTTCGACGTCGCCTCAGGCGAGGTCCTCACCCTCATGGGTGGAAACGGCTCGGGAAAGACGACGGCCGTACGGGCGATTCTGGGAATCATCCCTATCCTCTCGGGCCGCATCGAGATCAACGGGGTCCTTGCCGCCGACGCGCCAAGGGAACGCCTGGGTTACGTCCCACAACGGGTCTCCGCGGCTGGAGGGGTCTCGGCGAGCGCTCTCGAAGTCGTCACCTCTGGCCTGCTCCACGATCGTCGCCTGATACCCCCCAGGGGTGGCCGTGCTCGCGCCATGGAGGCGCTCGACTCTGTCGGCTTGGCCGACCTCGCCCTCCAGGACGTGTCCACCCTGAGCGGAGGCCAGCAGCAACGGGTCCTCATTGCCCGCGCCATGGCCCGCAAGCCCGATCTTCTCATCCTCGACGAACCCCTCGCCGGGGTCGACCTGCCCAGTCAGGACGTATTCGCCAAGGTCCTCACCGACATCAAAGAGCAAGGGGCGACGGTCATCATCGTCCTCCACGAGGTCGGGCCCCTCGCCAAGCTCATCGACCGCGCCGTCGTGCTCGAAAGGGGTCACATCGTCCACATGGGAAAGCCCCCTCACGCTCATGGCGAGCACGCGCTCCCTGGGCACGTTCACGTCCACCCTCACGACGACGACCCCACGCGCGCCACCGGTGGAACATCGGCCCTCGGATTGACGGTGTAGCCATGGATCTCTTCTCCGACCCCCTCATGCAGCGGGCACTGCTCGTGGCCCTCCTCGTTGGTCTCACCGCACCGGTGGTCGGCACCTACCTCGTCCAGCGCCGAATGGCCCTCCTCGGCGATGGCATCGGGCACGTCGCCCTGGCCGGGGTCGCCGCTGGTTGGCTCGCCGGATCGGCTGCAAACCTCGCCCAGCGGGACGCCCTCGCCCTCCCCGGCGCCGTCCTCTTCGCTATCGCCGCTGCGGTCACCATTGAGCGGCTACGAGAGAAAGGCACCTCCCCGGCCGATGTCGCCATGGCGATCCTGTTCTATGGCGGAATCGCCCTCGGGGTGCTGCTTATCGGTATCGCCGGAGGGACGAGTTCGAACCTCCTCGGCTACCTCTTCGGTTCGATCTCGACCGTGACCTGGCCGGACGTCTGGCTCTCGGTGGGCCTGTCCTGCCTGATTCTCGCCATCGGCCTCGGCCTCCGGCACTCGCTGTTTGCCGTCACTCACGACCAGGACTTCGCCGTCTCCTCTGGCCTCCCCGTCCGCGTCCTCAACCTCACGGTCGCGGTGCTGGCCGCCGTCACCATCACCGTCGCGATGCGGGTCGTGGGCGTCCTCTTAGTCTCGGGGCTGATGATCCTGCCCGTCGCGATCGCCCAGCAGGTCTCCCGATCTTTCGTCCGCACCATGGCCTTCTCGATGGGAATTGGCACGGCCCTGTGCGTCACCGGGCTGACCATCACCTACTACCACGACCTCCAGCCCGGCGCCCTCATTATCGTCCTTGGGGTCGTGGTCTTCGCCGTGACATCCGGTGTTCGAGGCCTCCTCACCCGACGGACCAACCGCACCTCCCTTGAGGCCATCCATGGATGACGGCCCCCAGCCCGCCCTTCCCCGGATGACCCGTCAACGGGCTGCCGTCCTTGCCGTGATCGAGGATTCGGAGGAGTTCCAAAGTGCACAAGAGTGGCACGAGCGACTGCGCCACGAGGGATCGCCGATCGGGCTCGCGACGGTCTACCGCACCCTCCAGTCGCTCGCCGAGGCTGGCGAGGTCGACTGCGTCAGAAGCGAAGACGGCGAGGCGCTCTACCGCCGATGCGGGAACACCGAGATGCACCACCACCACCTCCGTTGCCGGAACTGCGGTGTTGCCGTCGAAATCGAGGGACCGGGGGTCGAGGCTTGGGCGGCAACCATTGCCGCACGATACGGCTACTCTCACATCGAGCACACCATCGAATTGACCGGACTCTGCGCGGCGTGCTCGGCGAAGGAACAGCACTAGCGGCCGACGGGCCTTCCGCCTACTCCGCCGCCCCAAAGCGCCGATTCCTCCGGGCGTACTCCTCGATGGCCTTCCACAAGTGGCGCCGGTCGACGTCGGGCCACAGAACGTCATCGAAGACCATCTCGGCGTAGGCGGCTTGCCACGGCAGGAAGTTGCTCGTCCTCATCTCTCCGCTCGACCGCCAGAAGAGGTCGACGTCCGGCATGTCGGGCTCGTCGAGGTGCGCCGCGACCGTCTTCTCCGACACCCGCGACGGGTCGAGGCGTCCGGCCGCGACATCGACCGCGATGGCGCGCGCGGCGTCGGCAATCTCGGCGCGGCCCCCGTAGTTGACGCACATCGTCAAGGTGATCACGGTGTTGCGCGCGGTGAGACGCTCCGCCGTCTCCAACTCCTTGATCACGCTGGCCCACAGTCGCCGCCTGCGCCCCGCCCACCTCACCCGCACGCCCCACTCGTTGAGTTGGTCGCGCCGGTCGTGGAGCACCTTGCGGCTGAAGCCCATGAGGAAGCGGACCTCCTCGGGGCTGCGCTTCCAGTTCTCCGTCGAAAACGCGTAGACGCTGACGTAGGAGACACCGATCTCGATCGCACCCGCCACAACGTCGAGAAGCGCGGCCTCTCCCCGTTCGTGACCCGCCGTCCGCGGAAGCCCCCGCTGCTTGGCCCATCGCCCGTTGCCGTCCATGACGATGGCGACGTGACGGGGGATGGCGGCGGGCGGGAGGACGGGTGGTTGGGCGCCGCTCGGGTGCGGGTACGGGGGGACGGGGGGAGGCGGGGCGGCGCTCACGGGGCAGTCACCTCCGGGGATTCGGATCGCGTCCGGTCCACCATACCGAGGCTGCGAAGGCTCCGCTCGAGGTGGTACTGCGTGTAGGCCGCCACGATGCCCGCCGCCTCCCGTCGGTTCCGAGCCTCCGAAGCGTCGGCCACCGGCCAGTCACCCGCTTGGAGCGCAGCTAAAAGGCGAAAGGTCTCCGGGGCGGGCGACACCGCGCCCGTCGGGCGATCGTTCTCGCACACCGCGCCACCCGCGGCCGGGGAAAAGGCGCGATGCGGCCCCGGCTTCCCACAGGTCGCGCACGAGTCGAACGACGCCGCCCAGCCGGCCACCGCGAACGCCCGGAGCAGGTAGGAATCGAGGATAAGCCCGTGCTCGTGCTCACGGTTAGCCAGGGCGCCGAGGCCGGCCCGGAGGAGCCGGTACTGCTGGAGCGCGGGCTCCTTCTCGTGATCGACCAGCTTGTCCGCGGTCTCGACCATCGCCGTCGCGGCCGTGAACATCGGGTAGTCGCCCGCGATCGCCTTGGCGAACGGCTGGATGGTCTCCACCTGGTTCACGGTGTCGAAGGTCCGACCCTCGTAGAACTGGGCATCGACGACCATGAACGGCTCCAGCCGCGCCCCGAAGCGGCTGCTGGTCCGCCTGACCCCCTTGCCGACCGCCCGCACCTTCCCGTGCTCGCGCGTCAGCATCGTGACGATGCGATCCGCCTCACCCAACTTGTGGGTGCGGAGGACGATCGCCTC
>CAZMCU010000076.1:0-4482 GCA_964564915.1 uncultured Demequinaceae bacterium
AGCTTGGTCCCCACCCAGTGGCCGAGGGTACGGCGCATCACCTGCTGCAGTTGGTGGACGTCGGTCGCCCCGCCGACGGCGGCCTCCTCGAGCGCGCGCGTGATGTCCGGGACGATCGCATCGAACACGCTGTCGTCCTCCGCGACGCCGCGCGCGTGAATCGTCGGCCCCGAGACCACCTTGCCCGTCGTCGAGTCGATGACGGCGAACGCGGACACGAACCCCTGCTCGGCCAAGATCCGGCGGTCCTTGAGCTCCGCGTCCGTCAGCTCCCCGACACTCGCACCGTCGACGTAGATGTAGTGACAGGGGACCTCGCCGACCACCTTGGCGACCCCGTCGGCCAGGTCGACGACCACGCCGTCGTCCCCGAGGATGACGTGCTCGGACGGTACGCCCGTCTGCACCGCGAGCTTGCCGTTCGCGAGCATGTGACGCACCTCGCCGTGCACGGGAAGCACGTTTCGCGGCTTGAGGATGTTGTAGCAATAGAGGAGTTCGCCCGCCGACGCATGCCCCGACACGTGCACACGATCGTTACCCTCGTGCACCACGGACGCCCCGAGTCGCGTCAACCCATTGATGACGCGGTACACGGCAGCTTCGTTTCCCGGGATGAGGGACGACGCGAAGATGACGAGATCCCCCTGGCCGACGCGCACCTT
Source organism: uncultured Demequinaceae bacterium (assembly GCA_964564915.1). GTDB lineage: Bacteria > Actinomycetota > Actinomycetes > Actinomycetales > Demequinaceae > JAFGBM01. The sequence continues at coordinate 666 of CAZMCU010000076.1, forward strand.
GTAGTCGCCATTCGCGATGCGACTGAGCGCGGCCATCGGCTCCCCTTGCGAACCCGTGCACATGAAGACGACCTTGTTGAGGGGCAAGTCGTCGGCGGCCTTGGCGTCGATGAGGAGCCCATCCGGGATGGTGAGGAACCCCAGGTCGGCCGCGATCCCCATGTTCCGCACCATCGTGCGCCCCGCGAAGGCGAGGCGTCGGCCGTGCGCGACGGCGGCGTCGACAATCTGCTGGACGCGGTGAACGTGGCTCGCGAAGGACGCGACGACGATGCGGCCGTCGCATTCGGAGAAAAGCCGGTCCAGCGTCGGGGCGATCTCGCGCTCGGGCATGATGAAGCCCGGGACGGTGGCATTGGTCGAGTCGACCATGAAGAGGTCGACCCCCTCCTCCCCGAACCGGGCGAACGACCGGAGGTCGGTGATGCGGCCGTCGAGGGGCAACTGGTCCATCTTGAAGTCACCCGTGTGGAAAACCGTGCCCCCCGGCGTGCGGACGAACACCGCCAGGGCGTCGGGGATCGAGTGGGTGACGGCGATGAACTCGAGATCGAACTCCCCGAACGCGATGCGGTCGCCCTCCTTCACCTCGGTCGATACCGGCGTGATGCGGTGCTCCCTCAGTTTGGGTTCGAGGAATGCGAGCGTCAGCTTCGACCCGATGACGGGCATGTCGGGGCGCAACCGCAAGAGGTAGGGCACCGCGCCGATGTGGTCCTCGTGCCCGTGCGTAAGGACGAGCGCCTCCACCTGGTCGAGACGGTCCTCGATCGAACTGAAGTCCGGCAGGATGAGGTCGACACCGGGCTGGTCGTCGTCGGGGAAGAGCACGCCACAGTCGATGATGAGGAGCTTGCCGTCGTACTCGAGGACGGCCATGTTGCGGCCAATCTCACCGAGACCGCCGAGGGCGACCACCCGGAGGGCACCCTTCGCGAGAGGGGGTGGAGGCCCCAACTCGGGGTGGAAGTGCACTACAACACCCCTGCTGCCTTCAGGTCCTCGCACAACGCCGCATACTCGGTGTCGTCGAGAGGGAGAAGCGGAAGCCGCATCGCGCGGCTCGGGATGACCCCGAGTGCCTGCATCGCGGCCTTCGCCGTCACCGCGCCCAGGCCCGTCCCCATGATGGCTTTGACGACCGGCTCTACCTCCGCTGCGATCGCCTCCGCCTCGGCGCTCTTGCCGGCGTCGAACGCCTCGATCATGGCTCGATACCGGTCGGCGGCCACGTGCGCGACGACGCTCACCATGCCCGCCGCACCCACTTGGAGCAACGCGAGGTTGAGCGCGTCGTCCCCCGAGTACCACGCCATGCCGGTGCGGGCCATGGCGCGCTCGGCCGCCGCGACGTCCCCCGTCGCGTCCTTGACGGCGACGATCGTGTCGATCTCCCCCAGGGCGTCGAGTGTCGCGGGCGCGAGCTTGATGCCCACCCGGCCCGGAATGTCGTACACCATGATCGGAAGATCGGTCGCGTCGGCCACGGCCTGGAAGTGGGCGATGACGCCCTTCTGCGACGGCTTCGAGTAATACGGGACGACGACGAGAAGCCCGTCGGCGCCCGCCTCCGCGGCTTGCTCCGCCATGCGCACGGCGTGGGCCGTGTCGTTCGAGCCCGCGCCCGCGACGATGGTCGCGTCGCCCCTCACGGCCTCCTTCGCCGCGAGGATGAGCTCGACCTTCTCCGGCGCGTGGGTCGTCGGAGCTTCCCCCGTCGTGCCCGAAACGACGAGTCCGTCGCACCCACGTTCGACGAGGTACGACGCGAGTCTCCCCGCCGCGACAAAATCGATGGCGCCCTCCTCCGTCATCGGCGTCACGATCGCCGTGAGGACGGAGCCAAAGGGCCGGAACGGCTGAATCATGGGACAAACCTACCGCGTGACGGCACCCCCCGACGATCCCCTACTCGCTAGGGTGCGACGCGCCCCGTCGTGTTGAACGCCTCGTACGTCAGCGGCATGAGATCGGCCCAGAGGGCCTCCATTTTCTCGGCCACCATCTCGATCTCGCGCTGCGGGAAGGATGGGAAGTGGCTCCCCTCCCGCTTGGTGCGCAGGCTCAGGAAGTTCATGAGCGACCGCGCGTTCATCGTGACGTACATCGACGAGTAGATGGTGAGAGGGAGGACGGCGCGCGCGACCTCGCGCGCGACCCCGGCCGCGAGCATGCGCCGATAGGCTTCATACGCTTGAGTACAGCTCGCCTCGATCTCCTGGGTGACGAGGGCGCTCTGCTCCGCGGTCCCGGGTTTGAACTCATAGTGGCCGGGTTTGCCCACCTGGACCAACTTGCGGTCGGGTGCGGGGACGTAGAAGTCGGGGCGGAGCTCGCGATAGCGACCGGACTCCTCGTTATACGAGGCGATGCGATGCCGCATGAACTCGCGGAACACGAAGATGGGAGCGCGGACGTAGAACGTCATCGAACTGTGCTCGAACGGTGTGCCGTGGCGATCCCTCATGAGAAACCCGATGAGTCCCACCCCTTTGGCCGGGTCGCCGTCGATGTCCTCGAGCGACTGTTCCCCCTTGGTGGAGACGCGAGCCGCGAAGAGGACGTCGACGTCGCGGGCGGAAGCCCGTATCAACTCCACCTCAACGTCGGAACGAAACGTGATAGGGGGGGCGGCGTCATCGGTCACGAGGCCAGCCTAGTCTCAACGCCGGACCGGTGGGCAGGGTCGGGCGCGTAACGTCGGGCGCGTAACGTCGGGCGAAGCCGGATGCCGCGACACCGAGCCGGATGCCACGACACCGACGGGCGGCCCCACCGCACGGCGTTGGGCGCTCTCGAGGTCGTTGTGCGAGCATGTGCCCATGGGTGTGCGGGCGGCGCGACGTCAAGGCCTTGCTATCGGGATCGCGTCCGGACTCTATGGGCTCGCATTCGGGGCTCTGGCCGTCACCGCGGGGCTGCACGTGTGGCAAGCGTGCCTCCTGAGCCTCGTGATGTTCACGGGGACGTCGCAGTTCGCGTTCATCGGCGTGATGGCGGCGGGTGGAACCCCCGCGGATGCGATCGCAAGTTCCACGCTCGTCGGTATCCGCCACGCCACCTACGGCGCCCTGCTCGCGCCGTTCCTCCGCCCTCAGCGTGGGGCTCGCCTCGTGTTCGCCGCGCAGGTGACGCTCGACGAGTCGGCGGCCGCCGCCCTCGCCCGTCACCACCGCAAGTCCGGGCGAGCCGGATTCTGGGCCGCTGGCGTCGCCGTCTACGTCACGTGGAACGTCGCAACGCTCATCGGGGCGGTCGCTGGCTCCCACATCGGCGATCCGAGCGCCTGGGGCCTCGATGCCGCCGCTCCCGCTGCCTTCCTGGGACTCTTGTGGTCCCACCTTTCCACGACGCGCGCCAAGGTGACGGCGCTCGTCGCAGCTGCCCTCGCGGTGGCACTTACCCCCGTGCTTCCGCCGGGCATCCCCATGCTTGTCGCCGCGCTCGGTGCGGTCCTCGCGGGGGAGGCGATGAGAAAGTGAGTTGGACCGTCGCGATCCTCGTGGCTGCCGCGCTGGCGTTCTCGCTCAAGCTCGCTGGCCACCTCGTGCCGCTCACGTGGTTATCGCATCCCTTGCTGTCGCGAACCGCTGACCTCATCACGGTGGGGCTCCTTTCCTCCTTCGTCGCCGTGCAGTGCCTGACGACCGGTCGCGAGATCGACCTCGATGCGCGGATCCCGGCGCTGGTGGTCGCGGCGGTGCTGCTGTGGCGCAAGGCGCCCTTCATCGTCGTCGTGGTGGTGGCGGCCGTGGTTGCGGCCGGGCTGCGGTTGCTCGGGATGCCCTGAGCGGTCCCGAGCGCGGCTCGCCCGGGT
>CAZMCU010000077.1:0-4414 GCA_964564915.1 uncultured Demequinaceae bacterium
ACCGCCGCCCAGGCGCAGAGTCGGCACGGCGACGCCTCTGAGGCGGACACCAGCCCGATCGTTAGTGCGGCGAGAGGGAAGGTGTAGGCCCACACCGAGGGGCCGAACGGTACGCGCCACAGGTCGGTCGCGTGAGCGACGAGGAGCATCGCCTGGAAGACGGCCACCCCGAGGAGGACCCTGGCCATGGGGTCAGTCCACGTGCCCCCGAGGCTCACCCATGCCACCGAACCGATGGCGGGAGGAGCGATCATGATGGCCAGGGTCGGCAGGAGGCGAGGGGGCATGGAGTCGAGAGCGATGAGTCGATAGAGAACGATGGGGAGCAACGCGATCCAGTACACGATCCCAACGGCGAAGAGGAACCACGCGAACGTGGGTGAGACGACGTGGACGCCGACGATCGGCGCGATGATGTTCCCGACGGGGGCCATGAACCAGCCGGGGTGGACGTGCTCGACCCGGACCGTCGGGGTGGCGATCCACAGCCGGATGATCGCGAGGGTGAGGGCGAGGTGGCCGATAGCGCCCACCCACCACAAACCCTCCGCGAGGCCGCGAGCGAGGGGGTAGAGGGCCCCGGCGAGCACGATGAGGGCGATGGTGACGGCGGGAACGAAAGCCATCTTGACCGGGTGCTTCCACTCCGCGACCGCCGCCGTGAAGTGAAGGGCGACTTTGGCTCCGTACGCCACGACGAGTACCGCAAACACACCGAGCGCGGTCCACGCGAGAATGTCGGCAACGGCGACGGGCGTCGAAAAGCGAACCGCGGCGCGGCGCCAGGCTGCCGACGTTCCGGCGAAACCCATGACCGCCGCGAAGAGCGAGATCGGAAGGTGAGCGAGACCGTGCGCGGGGGGCGCGACGGTGGGGGCAGGGGAAGCGGTAGGTAGCGTCATGGTTCCTCCTTCACGTGCGGTACGCGCGGTACGGAATGCGTCGAGCGAATCTACGTTATACCCCATGGGGTACAAGTTTCGGGACTAAGGTCGGTGAGGTACCACGGTCCTCGACTCGGGAAAGGCTGTCGGTATGGATCAGGAGTCGTCGCTGGAACACGCGGTTCGGGTCGCGACAGAGCAAGCTCTTGCGCGCCTGACCGAACTCGCGGACGGCCGCTCGATGTGCGTCATCGGCAGATCCGGTCAATCGTTCCCCGCCGCGAAGTATCACGAGGGAGCCGTCGCCGCTCTCTCCGACCTGCGTCGTGCTCTCGCCTCGGGGGGAGACCCGTCCACAATCCTCGCGACGGTACGCGAGCGCTGGACCGAACGCTCCCGCGCGTCGACCCTTAGTGAAGACTGGGCGGCCTACCACGCGGGAGCCCGGGACACCCTCGCGGGCATCCCGGGCTCCTTAACGCTGGTGACTACTGGAAGTATCCACCGATGACCTGGAGCAGTTCGCTCAGGCCCTTCTTCGCGTCGGCGAGGAACATGCCGGTCTTCGGGTCGGTGTAGAGCTCGTTGTCGAGGCCGGCGTAGCCGTGCCCGAGCGAGCGCTTCATCACCACGATCGACCGGGCGTGGTCGACGTTGAGGATCGGCATACCGGAGATCGCGTTGCCCGGACGACGAGCGGCGGGGTTCGTGACGTCGTTCGCGCCGATGACCAGGGCCACGTCGCACGAATCGAACTCACCGTTGATCTCGTCCATCTCCTTGAGCAGCGGGTACGGTACGTCCGCCTCGGCGAGGAGGACGTTCATGTGCCCCGGCATGCGGCCGGCGACGGGGTGAATGGCGTAACTCACCGTGACCCCGTGAGCTTCGAGCAACTTGCCCAGCTCCCCACATTCGCGCTGCGCCTGGGCGGCCGCGAGGCCGTATCCAGGAACGATAATCACCGTATTGGCGTAGGCGAGCTGGATCGCGACGTCTTCCGCCCCGATGACGTGAACCGCACCACCCGAAGCGTCGGGACCGGTCGGTGCACCGCTGTCGCCGGTGCCATAGCCGCCAACCATGATCGACATGATCGAACGGTTCATCGCATCGGCCATCAGCTTGGTCAGGATCGAACCAGAAGCCCCAACGAGGGCACCGGCCACGATCAGGATCGTGTTGTCGACGACGAACCCCGCCATACCAACCGCGAGGCCCGTGAAGGCGTTCAACAGGGAGACGACGACCGGCATATCCGCTCCACCGATCGGCAACACCATCAGGATGCCGAAGGCAAAGGCTGCGACAGCCACGACGATGAGCGGAAGGTAACCCGGGCTGGCGGCGAGCCAGACGATGCCACCGATTCCACCGACCGCGCTCAGCAGGAGCAGGATGCGCGACCCGAAGAATGTGATCGGGGCACCCGAAACGATGCCCTGCAGTTTCCCAGCCGCGATGATCGATCCGGAGAACGTCACCGTACCGATGAGGATGTCGAGACCAACGGGAATCGAGACCTGCAACGAGATAGCCTCATTGGCGCGGATGCGCGTCATGAAGTCGACGACCGCAACGAGCGCCGCGGCACCACCACCGACCGCGTTGAAGATCGACACCAACTGAGGCATGTCCGTCATCTGAACCTTGCGGGCCGAGATGAGACCAGCGAGGCCACCCACGAGCGCGCCCGAGCCGATCGCGATCCACGCCCATCCGGTGACGTGGAACGCAACGTCGCCGATGTCTTTGCCCAGGTAGAGCATGACGACCGTCGCGATGACGGCGCATGCCATACCGAAGGCGGAGAGGAGGTTCCCCTTACGAGCGGTCTTGGGCGAGCGCATGAGGTGCAGACCCATGACGAATCCTGCGGCCGCCGCGAGGTAGATGAGAGAGACGATCGTCCAGGTGAGCGACAGGTTAGCGGTCGCCGTCGAAACGAGGTCGGACTCGGCGAAGTGCATCACTTGGATCCCTTCCCTTCACTTGAGTCCGGGCGGGTGCGGAACATGCCGAGCATCCGGTCGGTGACGACGTAACCACCCACAACGTTCATCGCCGCGAAGGCCGCCGCGAAGAACGCCAGGATGTACGCAATGGTGTTGTCGGCGGTGATGCCGAGCAGCAGGGCGCCGACGAGGATGACACCGTGAATCGAGTTGGCGCCGGACATCATCGGGGTGTGCAAGGTCGCTGGAATCTTCGAAATGACCTCGAAGCCAACGAGCAGCGCGAGGACGAAGAAACTCAGCGAGGTCAGGAGTTCGGGATTCACTTCTTGGCTCCATTCGCCGCGGGCTTGATAAGCAGGGCGTCGATAACCTCGTCCTCGGGGTCGAGGACGACGGTGCCGTCCTGGACGATCGAGGCGAGCACGGCGGCCAGGTTCTTGGCGAGACCGAAGGACGCGGCGCTCGCCATCTGAGAGGCGAGCATGTCGCCACCGATGAGGATGACGCCACCCTTGTTGAGGACGCGCTTTCCGGGCTCCGAGCCGACGACGTTGCCGCCGTCCTTGCTCGCGGCCAGGTCGACGAGCACCGAACCGGGCGCCATCGCGGCGACCGTTTCCTTGGTGACGAGGACCGGGGCCTTGCGACCGGGGACCTTTGCCGTCGTGATGACGATGTCGAACTTGGCGATCTGGGTGGCGAGTTCCTTCTGCTGTGTCGCCGCCTCTTCCTTGGTGAGCGCGCGGGCGTATCCGCCCTCGCCTGCCGCGGATTCGACCGACGTCGTCAGGAACTGGGCCCCCATCGAGGTGACCTCTTCACGCGCGGCGGGCCGCACGTCGTACCCCGAGACCTGGGCACCGAGCCGCTTGGCTGTACCGATGGCCTGAAGGCCAGCGACTCCGGCACCGAGCACGAGTACCTTCGCGGGGCGGGCGGTTCCGGCCGCCGTGATCATCATGGGGAAGTAGCGACCGAAGGCCTCGGCGGCGACGATCACGGCGCGATAGCCGGAGATCGAGGCTTGGCTCGAGAGCGCATCCATCGTCTGAGCCCGGGAGACCTGGCGGGGGAGCCGGTCGAGGCTCAGCGGCGCGACTCCGCGCTTGGCTGCGGCTTCCAGTTCCTTCGCGTCGGCGAGGGAGTCGAGCAGGCCGATGAGAACCTGGTCCTTCCCCAACTTGGCGAGGGTGGTCGCTGGTGGACGGTTGACGGCGAGGATGATGTTCGCCTTGAGGATGTCGGCAAGGGGGGCGACCTTCGCTCCGGCTTGCTTGTACGCGGAGTCCGCGAAGAATGCGGCGTCTCCGGCACCCGACTCGACGAGGACGGAGAATCCATCCGAGACGAGCTTTGTGACGACCTCGGGGACGAGGGCCACGCGGCCCTCTCCAGGCGCGCGCTCTTTTAGCGCGGCAACAGTTACGGGCATCGTTGGCCTCCTAGGGCTCCCCCGTATTATTGCCCACTGGAGCCCCCTCCCCCTGCGTGACCTAGGTCCCGCGACTTTGGTCCCGGGGGTTACCGGTCACACGTTCGCCATGGAGCGTTCGGCGTCGCTTCCCGGGGCGA
>CAZMCU010000078.1:0-3965 GCA_964564915.1 uncultured Demequinaceae bacterium
TCGACACGGATCGGCGACGCTCCCGGCGGAATGTTTGACTTGCCCCCCTCCCAAGAGAACAATTCCCCCAACGGTGCGCGTCGCCTGCCCCCCTGTGCGGCGCGCACTGTTCTTCACCCGCCTCCGATCGGGCGGCGTGGCAGCAGCCCGTCCCCTCGTGTGCCTCGCTACCGTGGTGGAGTGGTGGACTACATCGGGCGCGCGCTGGTCGCGGATGCGCTCGTCCAGTGGCGTCGCCAACTCCATGGCGACGGGTCGGCGTCGTCCCTGCGCGATCTTGCGCGATCCGACGCTCCCTCCATCCCTCTCGCCGGTGCGCACCCGAGCGGCCTCGCCCAACTCTTCGCGGAGCGGCCGACGCTGGTGTCGAGCCTGTTCCGCGACGGGGAAGCCCGCGAATCCGCGCTTCGCACGGCAAAGGCGGCCCGCGAGCACGCGGAGGCGGCGAGGCTGACGGCCGGGGTCTCTACCGCCGCGCTCGTCGCGGGCACGCTGTCGTGGTCCGACGGACCTGACCGTCGCGTCGTTCCCCTCCTCCTTCGCCCGCTGACCCTTGAGCCCGCGCGTGAGGGCGACACCCAGGTGACGTTGCACCACGCCGTGTCGATGAATCCCGTGATGGTCGCCGAGTTGAAGGAACGGCTTCCCGACCGCAACGTCGAACCGACGGTTCGAGCAACGCTCGCGGGCACGCAGTTCGATCCGCGTCCTTTATGGGACGAGATTCGGGCCATCGCGGAAATCTTCTCGACCGATGCGGAGGTCGACGACACCCTGCTGATTGGTTCCTTTGACGATCCCGAGCAAAGGCTCATGGACGACCTCGAAGAGTCCCAGCACCTCATCGCGTCCAACATCGTCCTCGCCTCCGTCGCGGGGGACCGAACGGTTCGGGAGGAACTGCTAGCCCCCCTGGCGGCGGCTCCTCCTGGAGACCGGGATCCGTTCGCCGAGCGCGGCCTGGGCGACCTCGACGACGTTCAGTTCGCCGTCCTCGACGCGGTGGCGACCGGTCGGAGCCTGTTCGTTCAAGTGCCCCCCGGTGCCGACCCGATCGGCACCGCCGCCGCGATCGCCGCCGATGGGGCCGCCTCGGGGAGAAGGGTCGCGGTCGTCGGAGGGACGACGCGTTCGGTGGCCGCGGTTGCGGGGGCACTCGACGACGTGGCAGCGGGTGACATCTACGTTAGCGGGGCGGTCGAGCGATGGAATTCGACCGCTCGCGCGGCTTTGCAAGAGTCGATGACGAGTTCGACACCACCCTTCGACGAGGCCGCCCTGAGGGTCATTGGGGAACGCTTGCTGGAGGCGAGGGCGCGCCTGAGGGAGAGGTTCGACGACCTGCACCGGAAACGCGCGCCGTGGGGCGTGAGCGCCTACCGCGCCGTCCAGGAGATCGTTCGCTTGACCTCCGGGGGTGCGCCCCCTGGTTCGAGCGTCAGGCTCGATCCGTCCGTGGCCGAGCACGTCCAGGAGGTGGGAATCGAGGTGGCGGCCGCGGCCGTGGCCCGTACGTACGAGGCGCGTGTCGCGGCGGAGACCCAGGGGGCGTTGTTCGCCGAGGAGGTGGTCGGTGGTACCGGCGACACGGGCGAGCAAGCAGCGGTGGACGCGACGGCGGAGGCGCGTCCGGAAGCGACAACAGCCGCGGGCGCGTCGACCGACAACCCCACGATCGACGATGCTTCTCCGGAGGTGGTGGAGGACGCGCGTCGGTGGTGGGAGGGCACCATCCTCGACCCCGATCTTGGCGCGTCCCTCGACCAGGTTCTCGCGACGTTCCTCGTGCGGCACCTGCCGCGCCTCCGCGAAGCCGCCGCCGAGGCGGCGGCGGAGGTAGGGGTCGATGAGGCCAGTTGCCTCGTCGCTTGGGCCGACCAGGTGAGGCTCTTCGACGAGGTGCGCCTGACCCTGGAACGCTTCTCTCCCGCGGTTTTCCAGGGAGCGCTATCCGATCTCGTCGCGGCGACGGCCCCCGAGGGTTCCGCCCTAGCGTCGTCGCTTCCCAAACGCGAACGCAAGGCGGCCCGCCGCCGTGCGGAGGAGGTCTTGCGCCCCGGTCGCGGAACGGAGGGGCTCCACGAGGCTCTCCTCGAAGCCCACCACCGTGCGGTTCGATGGCGCGCGTATTGCGGCGGTGGCGGTTGGCCCAGGGTTCCCGACGGAGTCGATGGGTACGCGGAGCGCGTCGCGGAGGCTTGGGAACTGTGGTCGAAGCTCGCTCCCGTCGTCGAGGCCGTGACCGGGAGGCCCAGGCTCGCGGAGCGAACGTGGGACGAGATGACCGCGACGTTGGAGTCGCTGACGGAGACACGTCACCTTCCGTTGGAGGAAGCCGAGGTCCGCGAGGCCCAGGAGAAGGTGGTCGGCACCGGATTCGACCCCCTTCTGGACGACATGGCCGCGAGGGGCGTGCCACCGGAGGCGGCGGCAATCGAGGTGGAGTTCGCGTGGTGGGCGTCCGCCTTCGAGGCGATCGTCGCGCAGTCGCCCCGACTCGCGGAGTACGGGGCCATCGGACGTGCCGTCGAGGACTTCCTCGACCGGGATGCGGAATTCGCCGCCGCGAGGGTGCGCCCCCTTCTTCGCGCCGTGGGGGAGCGGAGGAGGGCCGTCATCGGCGAACGGCAGGATGACGCGCGAGACCTCTTCGCGACGCTGGTCGAGGGAGGGGACGGGCCCTTCAAGAGGTTGTGGGAGCGTTTTCCCGAACTTGTTGGCGCGCTCCGTCCGGTGATCCTGTGTTCGGTGGAACAGGCGTCGGAGATCATGCCTCCGACGCGAGTGCTCGATACCGTCGTCCTGACGGGGATTGAGGCGACGGATTTCGCGGAGATCGTGCCCGCGGTCGCCCGGGCTACCCAAGTGGTGGTCCTCGGAGATTCTCATGCCGCAACCAAGAGCGCTCTCGCGGGGCTTCGCGGAACGTTGCCCGATGTGACGCTCCACGCGAATCCGTTGCCGTGGGATTCGCGCGTGACGGCGATCCTTGCGGAGTATGGATACGGCGGCGAGTTGGAGTCGCTTCCTGCGGCCGGGCGGGCGGGCATGCTCGACGTCATCGCGGTGGATGCGATCGGTTCGGCGGTCGTGGGCGAGGTGGGGACGGAGACGACGCGCGCCGAGGTTGCGGCGGCGGTGGCGGCCGCCGTCGCGCCTACCAATGCCGGGGACAGCGTGGTGGTCGTGGCGGGGAATGAGGCGCACGCCATAGAACTCGCCGAATCGCTGGAGGATTACCATCGCGAGTCCGGGCACACCGTTCCCGTCGTTACCCTCGGTCGAACCGCCGGGATTCGCGCCGACGTCATCATCCTCACGCTGGGCTATGGTCCCGACACTCACGGGGAGTATCCGGAGCGTCTGGGGGTGTTGTCGTCGTCCGCGGGGGGCCAGGCCCTTCGTCAAGCGCTCGTCGCGACGAGGCGCGATCTCATCGTCGTCACCGCGCTGCCTCCCGAGTACCTCGGATGGGCGTCGCGGGAGGGGCAAGCGGGGCATGGGGTGGAGGCGCTGGCCGACCTAATCGCTCTCGCCTCCGCTGGAGCGCCTCACACGCGCGAGAGAGAGGGCGACTGGCTTCTGGCTGACCTCGCCCGGCGCCTGGTTTCGCGCGGCCTTGTGGTGCGGCAGCGCTACGGCGCGGGGGGCGACACCATTCCCCTGGTCGTGGGGCTCTCCGAGGACGAGTACACGGTCGGGATTGTGACGGACGACGCCCCACCGCGGCCCGGCACGAGTCTCCGGGACGCGATGCGTTGGCAAAGGTCTCGGTTGGAAGCCTTGGGGTGGATCGTGGTGCCGCTCTTCACGCTCGACGTGTTCATGGACCCGGAGGCCGCGGCCGACCAGGTATCGGCCGTGATGGGACTCGCGCCGGTCGAGCCGGAACCGGACCCTGACCCCGAATCCAAACCGGACCCCGAACCCAAACCCGAACCGGAGCCCGAACCCGAGCCCCAACC
>CAZMCU010000079.1:0-3959 GCA_964564915.1 uncultured Demequinaceae bacterium
CGAAGACGCGGTCGAACACGTCCTTGCCGAAACTGGTGGGCAGGGGCTCCCCCTCAATGAGGCGGAAGGGGCGTCGGCCGTCGTCCTCTCGTGGCGCGCGGAGGAACACCACGCCGGGGGTCTTGTCGGCATGCAATCCGTGAGCGAGATCGTACAGGTGCGTGACGAACACGGCGTTGATACCGGATTCGATCAGGCCAAGGAGAATCTCGCGGGAGACGTGGGAGCCTTCCCGCTCGTTCGTCGTGGCGAAGGACTCGTTGAACAGGACGAGGGAGCCGGGCGCCAGGTGATCGACGATGTCACTCATGCGGGTCAACTCTTCATCGAGTCTGCCGCTCGTCATGGTCTCGTCCTCTTCGCGCCGGAAGTGGGTGAAGAGCCCCGTGGCCAGGCTCAGCTCGAGCGCGCGGGCGGGCGCGAACATCCCGGCCCGGGCCATCAACTGGGACACGCCGACGCTGCGCTCGAAGGTCGACTTACCCCCATGGTTGGCCCCCGTGACGACGATCAGTCGAGCATCGCGCGCGACGACGTCATTGCCCACGACGGGCTGCTCCGTCGTGAGCGCCAGGCATGGGTCATAGAGTCCCTCACAGGTGAGCGTGAGGCCCGCACCACCGAGGACGGGGAAGCAGGTCGGGTTGCCTTGAGCCTCGAGCCGTTCGCGTAGATTCCGGCACCCGACGTAGAAGCCCAACTCGGCCCGCATCGCCTGGAAGAACGAGAGGATGTGCTCGGTCGACTGTGCAAGCGCATCCGCAACCAGGCTGACCCCCCGGGCGCGCAACTCGGTCAGGGCTCGTAGCCCACGCTCGTCACCTTCCCAGACGGTGTGGGTGAAGGCCCGCCGTGGCCCTCTCGACATCCACACCATCAGGCGATCGAATGCGGCCTCGGTGTAGGTGTACGTCCTCATCCCCGTGGCGACGAAATTCTCAAACCACCGGTGCTTCACCACCTTGGGCTGGTGCAAAACGATATCCGCGCTGGCCAGATTCGCACCCAAGCCCGCACTCATGAGCACGTCGTTGAGCAAGTAGAGATGATTCAGGTGATCGTTGGCCTCGTCGAAGAAGGCGTCGTCGAGCCCCGCAGAGAGCATGTCGAAGAACCTCCTCAGGCCGTCCGAGTGGACGACGCCGCCGCGTTCCTCCGCGATGACCCGCAACCGCGAGAGCAGACGGAGGTACGCCTTCAGGTCCACCGTCGCGCGATAGAGAGTGTTCTCCGCGGAGGAGAAGGTACGACTCAGAACGTATCGACTCGCCTCGAAGGCTTCGGTCGCAATGGAGAAGAGGTCGGTGAGAAGGGTGGGCTGGGCCAGGAAATCTTGGAACACCTCTTGGCGGTACCGAATGTCGTCAGCGTCGTCGAGCCCGGAAAGCAGCGCGCGTTGAGCGACGTCGTACAGGAAAGGGTCGCCGTCCGCCATGGCATCCAACAGAACGGTGAGCTCGAGGTCCTGGATGAGATCCGACTCGTTCCACACGGGGCTTGCGGTGGGGTCCTCGTCACGGTCGCGGTTCATCAGGAAAACCTTCACGATCCCAGCCTTTCCTTGAGGCTGGCATACCCGAGCCGGTGCTTATGCGCGATAGCAGTGGAATAGGCGAACCCGTCGGCGGGCTTGCGGATGATCTTGAACGTGCGCCGCGTAGCGTCCTTCTGATCGACGTTGCTCATCATCGAAACCGTCGAGCTGGACAGCGACGCGAACTCGTCGATGAAGGTTACGCTCACGCATAGCGCGTCTAGCGCGATGATCCGCTGGAGAACATGGGTTCCCAGGACGATAGCGTCATCGAGAGTGGTAGAGGTGAACATCTCGTTCAGGATGATGATGCTCTTGGGCGTCGCCCGGTCCAGGATGGCGCGGACCCTCACCAACTCCTCCTCGAGTTTTCCGACCAGGGTGGAGATGTCCTCCTCCTTCTCAAAGTGCGTGTAGAGCTCATCGAAGAGGAATAGGCGTGCACTCTTTCCGGGCACCGGAAGACCCAGACTGCCGAGATAGTGAAGTTGGCCGAACATCCTGGCGAACGTTGATTTACCTCCCTGGTTGGGTCCGGTCACGACGAGGATCCGCTCGTCGCGCTTGAGGGAGACATCGTTGCAAACGACCGGTACCCCATCGAGCACGAGCTTGTCGGCGAGAGCCAAATCGAATGCCCGTTTGACCTCAATGCGCTTGGACTCGGCGTTCATGGTCGGGTAGTTGAACGCCAGGCCCGCCGCGCGGATAGAAGCGAGGTACCCCAGGTACGACGCATAGAAGTGGAACTCCCGATCGAAACTCACGAGGGCGTCATCAAGGAAATCGCGATGGGTGTCGCAGAACGACGCGAGCGAAACGAAGGTCTCGGGAAAGAGCCGGACCACGAACTCCAGAATCTGGATCTCAAGGTGGCTCAACTGCTTGGTGCTTACGTCCGTCAATCGATGATCGTTGACGTCATCCTGCCGAAATCTCTCAAAGCAGGCCCTCACATCCGCGCTGTAGTCCGTCTCGCCCTCGGGTCGACTCACCGTTACCCGGTAGCCATTCACCTCCATCCGATATCGAACCCGATCGAGGTCCTCGCGCATGGTCTGGACGTCCTCCCGGAGCGTGACGAACTCCGTCGACGAGGCGTAATCGGTCACGAGGTCCCGCACGGAGAGCAGGCCACGCGAGGAGATTTGCGCCTCCATGAGGTCAACCGCGAACGTCGATACTGCTTTGACGTAGGTCGTCGCCGCCTCCACAAACGTCCGTTGACCCTGGCGGGCGTTGCGCATCGCGGAGCTTTGGGACAACTCGGTTCGAACATTGCTCATGGCCTCGGAGAAGGCGGTGATGCGCGCGAAGAAAGCCTCGTCCTCAAGATCCTGGAAGACCTCCTGGCGGTAGGCGATAGCGTCCACGGTGAGCAGCGGTTGGTAGAAAAGAGGTTTGAGCTCGTACCGGTCGTAACCGGCGGTGACGGCCTCCACCACTTGATCGAGGTTCAGGTCGGTGAAGAAGTCCGGTTGCTGGGCCGCCTCTGCGGCCTCACCTTCCTGTGTATCGAGGAAGAGGATGCTCCGATACTCCGTCATGAGGACATTTCCCTCATGACCACGACCGCATGCGCCATGGATTTACCGTAGCGGTGATCTCCCCGTGCCAAAAATCGCGGCCGTAGCCCGGATAGCGTGGGCTGGGGCTACCTGCGCGATGTGCCGCACGCCGCTACTCTTGCGGAAACGCCACCACCCGCTAGGCCACGATTCAACCGCGCGGCCGGGACGTCAACCGGGCGCAGATTGGGGGTCCAACCGTGACCGCACTCCTCGCACGCCTCTCCCCCGACTGGCCGGACGCCGCCTCCAACAGCGACGCCCCCGTCGTCCTCCTGCTGCACGGCCTGGGCTCGAACGAGAACGACCTTCCGTCCCTGGCGCCGTGGCTGCCCGAGGGACTGGCGTGGGCGTCGTTGCGCGCCCCGATCGAGATGGACTGGGGCGGCGCAACGTGGTTTCCTTTCGACCTGCCCAGTTCACCCGACCAGGTTCCGGACGAGCCGGAGCCATCGGCGATCGATGCCGCGACCGAGGCTATCTGGGGGTGGGTGGAGGCACACGTCCCCCCGACGGCACCCGTGGTTCCGTTCGGATTCTCCCAGGGCGGGCTTATGGCGCTCCAATTGCTCCGCACCCGACCCGAACGCGTCGCCGCTACCGTGGTCCTTTCCGGTTTGATCGCGGGTGCCGCACAACCGGCCGACGATGCGCTCGCGCAGTCGCGTCCCCCGGTGTTCTGGGGCAGGGGCACCGCCGACACCGTCATCTGGCAGGAGGCTATCGAGCGCACGACCGCGTGGCTCCCGGGGCATTCGACGCTCACCGCGCGCGTGTACAACGGGCTCGGGCATGGCATCAACGACGACGAAATGGACGACGTCCGGGCGTTCCTCTCACAGCACGTCCGGTAGCGC
>CAZMCU010000080.1:0-3876 GCA_964564915.1 uncultured Demequinaceae bacterium
CGCTCCTGGCATACTTGAGTCTAGGCGGCTCAACTTAGGGCCCGATGAGAAGTGCGGCCCTGCCGCAATCGAAGGAGCATCCATGTCCCGTGCAGTCGGAATCGACCTCGGCACCACGAACTCGTGCGTGGCCGTCCTTGAGGGTGGAGAGCCCACCGTCATCGCCAACGCGGAAGGCGCCCGGACCACCCCGTCCGTTGTCGCGTTCTCGAAGACGGGCGAAGTCCTCGTTGGCGAAATCGCCAAGCGCCAGGCCGTCACCAACGTCGAGCGAACCATCTCCAGCGTCAAGCGCCACATGGGCACCGACTGGAGCGTCAAGATCGACGACAAGAAGTACACCGCTCAGGAAATCTCGGCGCGCATCCTCGGCAAGCTCAAGCGCGACGCGGAGCAATACCTCGGCGAGAAGGTCACCGACGCCGTCGTCACCGTCCCCGCATACTTCGACGATGCCCAGCGCCAGGCCACCAAGGACGCGGGCGAGATCGCTGGCCTGAACGTCCTGCGCATCATCAACGAGCCCACCGCCGCTGCTCTCGCCTACGGCCTCGACAAGGGCAAAGCCGACGAGCTGATCCTCGTGTTCGACCTCGGTGGAGGAACGTTCGACGTCTCCCTCCTGGAGGTAGCCAAGGACGAGGACGCATTCTCCACGATCCAGGTCAAGGCCACCAACGGCGATAACCACCTGGGCGGCGACGACTGGGACCAGCGCATCGTCGACTTCCTCGTCAAGGAAGTGAAGAACAAGGAAGGCGTCGACCTCACCAAGGACAAGGCCGCAATTCAGCGCCTCCGCGAAGCCGCGGAGCAGGCGAAAAAGGAACTGAGCCAGGCCACCTCGACCACGATCTCCCTGCAGTACGTGAGCCTCGGGGAGAACGGCCCCATCCACCTCGACACCAAACTCACCCGGGCCCAGTTCGAGAAGATGACGGACGACCTTCTCGAGCGCTGCAAGGCGCCGTTCCACCAGGTCATTAAGGACGCGGGTATCAAGTTGTCGCAGATCGATCACGTCATTCTCGTGGGCGGGTCAACCCGCATGCCCGCGGTCGTCGATCTGGTCAAAGAACTCACCGGCGGCAAGGAACCCAACAAGACGGTCAACCCCGATGAGGTCGTCGCGGTCGGTGCTTCGCTCCAAGCCGGAGTCCTCAAGGGCGAGCGCAAGGACGTTCTCCTCATCGACGTCACCCCGTTGAGCCTAGGAATCGAGACGAAGGGCGGTGTGATGACCACGCTCATCGAGCGAAACACGGCCATCCCCACCAAGAGTTCCGAGGTGTTCTCGACGGCGGACGACAACCAACCGTCCGTCCTGGTGCAGGTGTATCAGGGCGAGCGCCAGTTCGCTCACGACAACAAGTTGCTCGGCACGTTCGAGCTCGGTGGGATCGCCCCCGCGCCGCGCGGGCTTCCGCAAATCGAGGTGACATTCGACATCGACGCGAACGGCATCGTTCACGTCCACGCGAAGGACCGCGGAACGGGGAAGGAACAATCCATCACCGTAAGTGGGGGTTCGGCCCTCTCCAAGGACGAAATCGATCGGATGGTCAAGGACGCCGCGGAACACGCCTCGGAAGACAAGAAGCGTCGCGAGGAAGCGGACGAGCGCAACCTCGCGGAGGCCTTCGCCTATCAGACGGAGAAGGTCCTCGAGGAGGACGCCGAGAAGATTCCCGCGGATGTCGCCGACGACGTCAAGGAAGCCATCGCGGCCTTGAGGAGCGCCCTCGAGGGCGACGACGTCGCCGACGTCAAGGCTAAGCATGAGGCCTTGACGAAGAAGGCACAGAAGATCGGCGAAGCCTTGTACGCCAAGCAGTCGGAACCAAGCCCGGACGCCAACACGGAATCCGCCGACGACGATGTCGTCGACGCCGAAATTGTCGACGAGGGCGACGAGAAGTGACAGCACGCCAACCGAACGACGCTTCCGCAGCGGGAGAGGTGTCGCCTGATGCCGCACCCGCGGCGAGCGACACCTCCACCCCGGACGACGTTCTTGACGCCGAACAGGTCCTCGACGCCGATTCCGCGGAGGCCGGAGACGTGCTCGCCGCGGTCGAGGCAAAGGCGGCCGAACACCTTGCCGACCTTCAACGCCTTCAGGCGGAGTACGTCAACTACCGCAAGCGCGTCGAGCGGGATCGAGGGGCTGTCGTCGACCTCGCCGTGGCAAAGGTCATCGAAGGGCTCATCCCCGTGCTCGACGACATCGCTGCCGCGCGAAGTCACGGTGAACTCGACGGACCTTTCGCGGCGATCGCCGAGAAGCTTGAGGCTTCACTCGGACGTCTCGGATGGGGCCAGTACGGAGCGGAGGGAGACGAGTTCGATCCGGCTCTCCACGAGGCCCTCGCCTCGGCGCCGGACCCCGACGTCAAGGAACCGACCGTGAGGGAGGTCGCCCAACTGGGTCACCGCCTGGGCGAGCGAATCCTGAGACCCGCCCGCGTCGTCGTCGCGCAGCCGGAATAGGGCACCCGTAGCGGTTTGTCGTCGAGGAAGGAGGCGCCGTGACGAGCCAGGATTGGTTCAACAAGGACTTCTACGCCACGCTCGGCGTCCCCAAGAACGCGGACGCGGCCGCCATCAAGAAGGCGTATCGGAAGCTCGCTCGCGAACTCCATCCGGACTCTCGCCCGGGAGACACGAAGGCGGAGGCGCGGTTCAAGGAGGTCGGCGAGGCTTACGCGGTTCTGTCGAACGTCGAACAGCGGAAGCAATACGACGCGATACGGGCCATGGGGGGAGGGGCGCGATTCTCGCAGGGGGGTGGCGGATTCGAGGACGCCTTCGCCGGGATGTTCCGCAGCGGCCGTAGGGGCGGGCGCGCGGGCGTTGAGGACATGTTTGGCAATCTCTTCGGCGGAGGCTTCCCCGTTGGACCGATTCCCGGATCCGATCTCGCCGCCGCGGTCGAGGTGGACTTCCGACAGGCCGCCGAGGGCGAGACCCTCACCCTCAACGTTGGCGGTCGGAACGTGACGACTCGCCTACCGGTTGGTGTCCACGATGGCCAGAGGATTCGCATCCGAGGCAAGGGACAACCCAGCCCCAACGGGGGACCAGCGGGGGACCTGGTCATCACGGTCCACGTCAAGCCTCACCCCGTTTTCACCGCCGACGGTCACAACCTTCGCGTCGCGCTGCCGATCACCATCACCGAAGCCGCCCTCGGCGCGGAGGTCAACGTCCCCACCCTCGACGGCGGTCGCGTCCGAGTCAAGGTGCCCGCGGGAACATCATCCGGCACCACTCTTCGCGTCAAGGGCCGTGGCCTCGCCGTGAAATCCGGGACGGGCGACCTGCTCGCCACGGTCGAAATCCGCGCGCCCGGCAAGCTGGGAGCCAAGGCGAAGGAGGCGCTCGCCTCGATCTCCCATGAGATGGACGGCGAATCCGTGCGCGCCGACCTCTACCGGGCGGCTTCCCGATGAGCAATCCCCCGCTCCCCACCGGTCCCGACATCGACGAGCCGGTCTTCCCCGTATCGGCCGCTGCCGAACTGTCGGGGATGCATCCGCAAACCCTGCGCCAGTACGACCGCCTGGGTCTTGTTGTTCCTCGACGCCGGCTGGGGGGCGGTCGTCGCTACTCCCTGCGAGACGTCGCCACACTTCGCGAGATCCAGCGCCTCAGCCAGGACGAAGGCATCAACCTCGCTGGCATCGCGCGGATCCTCACCCTGGAACAGCAGGTCACGCTTCTGACGCGAGAGGTCGAACGCCTCCGCCCACGGGCCGACGTCGGGTCGAGGGTCTTCACCACCGGTTCGTCCGGTCGCGTCGTCATCGTCAAGCGCGGTCAGCGGATCGGACGGGACGAGGGACGCTCCCTCGTCGTCTGGCGCCCACAGCGCTA
>CAZMCU010000081.1:0-3723 GCA_964564915.1 uncultured Demequinaceae bacterium
CTTGACGCAAGATCGCCAACTGGGCCTCGCTCGCCCCTCCCGCCTCGGCCTGCTCAATCGCGGCGGCGATCTGATCGGCGAAGGTTTCCGAATCGGCCTGCGCTCCAGTCTCGGTGCCGCACCCCACCAACACGACACCCCCCGCCAGCACGACACCCCCCATCACGAACATCGAAAGCCACGCCCCGAAGTCCAGCCGACGAGCACTGGGTGCGAGTACACGGCCACCGTTGTGTTTCACAACAACCCGTTTCACTCCGCTCTCTCTTCTCGAAAGGTTGGGTGAACCCCCAATCGGGACAAACGTACCGCCGCGTGACGACGCCGTCCAAAGATAGCGTCGTGGTGGTGGGCCCGACCGGACTCGAACCGATGACACCTGCGGTGTAAGCGCAGTGCTCTAACCAACTGAGCTACGGGCCCGGACTCATTGTTCCGTACGCGGGGCGTTGTGCGACACCGCCGGAGCGGACAAAGGTCCGGCGGAGGCTACTTGTGGCGGCCCTTCTCCACGAGCTGAGTTACCGCCCACCCGTCGCACGCGACGAAACTCAAGGTCGCGTGAAGGCCGGCGAGCGAGGCGCCCTCCTCGATGTCGCGCTGCTCGACGTGGCCGTCCCGGCCCGCCTTGGGCGTCAAGATCCAGATGGACGCGCCGTCGTCCAGGAGCGTCTGGGCGTCCATTAAGAGGTCAGCCAGGTCGTCGTCCCCGCTGCGATACCAGACGATCGCCGCGTCGGTCACGTCGCCGTAGCCCTCGTCGACTAAAGCGTTTCCCGTCGCCTTCGCGACGCCCGCCCGGAACCCCTCGTCGACGTCGTCGTCGCGGAGGAACTCCTGCACGATCATGCCCTTGCTCAGGCCCAGCCGCTCGATGACGCCTGGCCCCAAAGTGTCCGCACCAGAATGCGCCACGGTGGCGATGCCCCTCTCTGTCCGGTCCGCGAGTCCCGCGGTAGCCTCCACCCTAAAGCCCCGCGAGCACCCCCCGCAATCATGCCGGAGACCCATTCCGGGAACGTTCATCAACCCCGACGTGACATTCGCTCGCTTTGTGGCAAGAATGGGCAAGGTTGGCCACAGACCAACCGCCCCGGTTCAATCGGCGTCACCACCCTCGCGCCCGCATGGAGGTCTTCTCGTCGTGACTGACATCGACCCGGTCGATAGCGACCCCCAAGAAACGTCCGAGTGGCTCGAGTCGCTCAACGGCCTCCTGAAGAACAACGGCCCCACCCGGACGGAGTTCATCGTCAACGCGCTGGTGGAACACGCGGCCGGCAAACAACTGAGCGTCCCGCTCTCCCTCAACACCCCGTACTGCAACACCATCCACCCCGAGGCCGAGCCCCCCTACCCCGGCGACGAGGAGATCGAGCAACGCTTCAGCGGCTGGATTCGGTGGAACGCGGCGGCGATGGTCACGCGGGCGCAGGCGGACGGTAAGGGCGTGGGCGGGCACATCTCGTCGTACGCCAGTGTCGCGACGATGTACGAGGTGGGTCTCAACCACTTCTTCCGCGGCAAGGACCACCCCGGCGGCGGCGACCAGGTCTACTTCCAGGGTCACGCGGCGCCCGGCGTCTACGCGCGCGCCTTCGTCGAGGGGCGGCTCTCCGAGGCGGACCTCGACTCGTTCCGTCAGGAGAAGTCCGGGATCGGGCACGGCCTGTCGTCGTACCCCCACCCGCGCCTCATGCCGAACCTGTGGGAGTTCCCCACCGTCTCGATGGGGCTGGGCCCGGCGTCGGCCATCTACCAGGCGTGGACCAACCGCTACCTCCACCTCCGCGGCATCAAGGACACGTCGCAGCAGCACGTGTGGGCGTTCCTCGGCGACGGCGAGATGGACGAGCCGGAGAGCCGCGGCATGCTCCAGCTCGCGGCGGACCAGCACTTGGACAACCTGACGTTCGTCATCAACTGCAACCTCCAGCGCCTCGACGGGCCGGTGCGCGGGAACGGCAAGATCATCCAGGAGCTCGAGGCGTACTTCCGCGGGGGTGGCTGGAACGTCATCAAGGTCATTTGGGGCCGCGGTTGGGACGACCTTTTCGCGCGCGACAAGGACGGCGCCCTCCTCAACCTCATGAACACCATTCCCGACGGCGACTTCCAGACGTACCGGGCGGAGTCCGGCGGGTTCATCCGCGACAACTTCTTCGGCGGCGACCCTCGCGCCAAGGAACTCGTCGCGGACATGACGGACGACGAGATCTGGGCCCTCACGCGCGGCGGGCACGACTACCGCAAGCTCTACGCCGCGTACGCGCAGGCCGCGACGAACAAGAACGGCAAGCCCACCGTCATCCTGGCGAAGACGATCAAGGGGTTCGGGCTCGGGACGCACTTCGCGGGCCGCAACGCGACGCACCAGATGAAGAAGCTGCTCGGCGGGGACCTCCACGTCATGCGGGACACGTTCGACATCCCCTTGACGGACGAGGACCTCGACCGCGACCCGTACCACCCGCCGTACTACCACCCCGGCGTCGAGACCCCGGAGATCCAGTACCTGCTCCAGCGTCGTCGCGCCCTCGGCGGTTTCTTCCCCGAGCGTCGTGACCGCAAGACGCCCATCCAACTCCCCGCCCCGACCGTCTACGACGAGTTGGGCCAGGGGTCGGGCGTCCAGAAGGTCGCGACGACGATGGCGTTCGTCCGCCTCCTCAAGGACCTCATCAAGGACAAGGACTTCGGCTTCCGCGTGGTGCCGATCGTCCCGGACGAGGCGCGCACGTTCGGCCTCGACTCGATCTTCCCCACCGCCAAGATCTTCAACACCGAGGGGCAGATCTACCTGCCGGTGGACCGCGACCTCATGCTCAGCTACCGGGAGTCCGAGACCGGGCAGATCATGCACACGGGGATCAACGAGGCGGGCTCGGTGGCGGCGTTCCAGGCGGCCGGGACCGCGTACGCGACGCACGGCGTGCCCCTGGTGCCGGTGTACATCTTCTACTCGATGTTCGGGTTCCAGCGCACGGGCGACCAGTTGTGGGCGGCGGGCGACCAGATGGCGCGCGGGTTCATCGTGGGGGCGACGGCCGGACGGACGACGCTCGCGGGCGAGGGGTTGCAGCACGCCGACGGGCACTCGCCGGTTTTGGCGTCGACGAACCGGGCGGTGGTGCACTACGACCCGGCGTACGCGTACGAGATTCGGCACATCGTGCGGGACGGCTTGGATCGGATGTATGGGGCCGGGGCTGCCGGTGGTGTGGTGCACGCGGGGGCGGGTGAGGCGGGGGCCGTGCCCGGCGCCGCCGGAGTGGGTCCGCGCGATCCGAACGTCTTCTACTACCTGACCGTGTACAACGAGCCGATCCTCCAACCGGCGGAGCCCGCGGACGTGGACGTCGAGGGCATCCTCAAGGGCATCTACCTGCTCAAGAAGGGCCCCGCGCCCGAGGCGGGTGAGCGCACGCCCAAGGCGCAGATTCTTGCGTCCGGTATCGGTGTGCCGTGGGCGCTCGAGGCGCAGGAGTTGCTCGCCGCCGACTGGGGCGTCTCCGCCGACGTGTGGTCGGTGACGTCGTGGACGGAGCTGCGCCGCGACGCGCTCGCGTGCGAGGAGGAGGCGTTCCTCTACCCGGAGATTCCGGCCCGCGTGCCGTACCTGACCAGCAAGCTCGCCGGGGCGGAGGGGCCGTTCGTCGCGACGACGGACTTCGACCACCTGGTCCCGGACCAGATCCGCGCGTGGATCCCCGGCGACTACGC
>CAZMCU010000082.1:0-3718 GCA_964564915.1 uncultured Demequinaceae bacterium
GGGTACGCGCTCAGCGAAAGCAGTGGGTCGCGGGACCTTGGGGCCGGATACCCCGCGAGGTATAGACGTATCCTGGGGAAAGCGAAGAGTCGTCAACGGAGGATGGTATGAAACTTGTCGTCGTAGGTGGGGTCGCCGCTGGCGCCTCCGTTGCCGCGCGTGCCCGTCGTCTGGACGAGTCCGCGGAAATCGTCGTGTTGGAGCGTGGGCATCACGTCTCCTTCGCCAACTGCGGCCTCCCGTACCACGTCGGTGAGGTCATCACCGATCGCTCCCGGCTCGTGCTGCAGACCCCGGAGAGCCTGCGCGAGTCGCTCGATATCGACGTGCGCATTGCGCACGAGGTGACCGCGATCAACCGTAAAGCCAAGACGGTCTCCGTCCGCGAGGTCGACACCGGCCGCGAATACACGGAGAAGTACGACGCCCTTGCCCTCTGTCCCGGCGCCGACGCGTTCCGGCCCCCGCTCCCCGGCATCGATCACCCCGCCGTCGAAGTCTTGCGCCGCATCGGCGACATGGACCGCATCAAGGCTCGCATCGACGACGCCCTCGCCGCCCAGAAGGCGGGCACCCGCGGGCCCGTTCGGGCGGTCGTGGTGGGAGCGGGGTACATCGGCCTGGAGATGGCCGAGAACCTCCACCACCGTGGCGTCCAGGTGGACGTGGTCGAGCTCGCGAACCAGATCCTGCCTCCCGTGGACCACGAGATTTCCGTCCCCGTCGAACAGCACCTGCGCAGCAGAGGAATCGGCCTCCACCTCAGCACGGCCGCCGCGGCGTTCATTGGCCGCGACGATGGTGGCGTCACGGTCGAACTGACGAGCAACACGTCCATCACCGCCGACCTCGTGCTCCTCGCCGCGGGGGTTCGACCCTCCACGGCGCTCGCGGTAGCCGCCAAACTCGACCTCGGGGAACACGGCGGCATCAAGGTCGACACCCACATGCGTACGTCGGATCCCAACATTTGGGCGGCGGGAGACGTCGTCGAGACCCCCCACACCGTTCTCCCCGGCTCCTACCTCGCTCCGCTCGCCGGACCCGCCAACCGCGAGGCGCGGGTCGCCGCGGAGAACATTTGCGGGCGGGACACCGAGTACGTCTCGACCCAGGGCACCTCGATCGTCAAGGTCTTCGACATGGTCGCGGGCGGCACCGGCGCGACCGAGCGCGAGTTGGTGGCCAGGGGAGTGCCCTATCGCGCCGTTCACATCCACCCGTCCGGCCACGCCGGGTACTACCCCGGCACCGCGATGATGCACCTCAAGGTGCTCTTCAGTCCCGACGATGGCCGCGTCCTCGGTGCGCAGGCGTGCGGCTTCGACGGCATCGACAAGCGTATCGACGTGCTTGCCGTAGCGATCCGGGCCGGGCTCACGGTCTACGACCTCGAGAACCAAGAGCTCGCCTATGCGCCCCCCTTCGGCGCGGCCAAGGACCCCGTCAACATGGCCGGGTTCGTGGCGAGCAACGTCCTCCGCGGCGACCTCCGCCTCTGGTACGCGCAGGACTACCCCGCCGCGACCAAGGGCGCCCGCATCATCGACGTGCGGCTGCCGGAAGAATTCGACATCTGGCACATCCCGGGCGCCGAGAACGTCCCGCTCGGCACGATCCGCGCCGCTTCCGAGAAGTGGGATCGGTCCGTGCCACTGCGGCTCTATTGCGCGGTCGGGTTCCGCTCGTACCTCGCCTACCGCTCGCTCGTCCAGCGGGGCTTCACCGACGTGTCGACGCTGTCCGGCGGTTCGACGACGTTCCGGGCGTGGCACGAGGTACCGGGAGAAGAGATACCGGCACCGCTCGAGAACTACGCGGAGGCCGCGAGTCTCGCCCTTCACGTCGCGGCGCCCGCGACGGGGGCCACGGTCGAACTCGACTGCACCGGCCTCGCGTGTCCCGGACCGATCATGCGGCTCGCCGAGACGATGAAGACGATGACAACGGGCGACGAGGTCGTCGTCCACGTTTCCGACCCCGGTTTTGGACTCGACGCGCCCAGTTGGGCCACCCGTAACGGGCACACCCTCGTCGACCTGACGCCCGAAGGCCCCGGCTACGTCGCGACCCTCCGCAAGGGCGGCCCCGCCGTCTCGACCGGGCTCGCGGCACCGGTGAAGAACAAGACATCGTTTGTGGTCTTTTCCGGTGATCTCGACAAAGTCATCGCCGCCTTCATCATCGCCAACGGTGCCGTCTCCATGGGTGAGGAGGTCTCGATGTTCTTCACCTTCTGGGGCCTCAACGCGCTACGTCGGGAGGACCCGCCGCCCGCGGAGAAGGCGTTCATGGAGAAGATGTTCTCCCGGATGATGCCGGAAGGCGCCGACCACTTGAAACTCTCGCAGATGCACATGATGGGCGCGGGAACCAAGATGATCAAGAGGGTCATGAAGAACCACTCGGTCTCATCGCTGCCCGACCTCATCGCATCGGCCCAAGCGGGAGGCGCGCGCCTCATCGGTTGCACGATGACGATGGACTTGCTCGGTATCGCGGCGACCGACCTCATCGATGGGGTGGAACTCGGGGGGGTTGCCACGTTCCTCGGCGAGGCGCACGAGTCGGGGACCACGCTCTTCATCTAGCGACGGTGTTACTCCCGGACGAGCCCCCCGTGGTACACGAGTTCGTAGACGCGCACCCCATCGCGCGTGATCCACTCGTGTCCGGTGAAATGCGTGACGTCACCCTCCGACGTGTTCGCGTAGACGTCGCCGCCAGCCTCGTGCTCCCAGCCCCCCAGGAAACGCCCCTGCCGGTACATCCGGGAGAGGCTCTCCTTGACGACCGCTCCCACGCGGGTGGCATCGATGAGGTCGGGTCGGAGGACGCGGCCATCGTAGTTCGTCGACCATACCGGGACGCCGTTGTGGGAGACGAGTTCTTCCCCGAGGATGTCCGAGCCACCGACGTAACTGTCGAGATAGGTGAAGGGAGGCTCGGCGTAGCCGAAATCGTGCGAGCCGGGCCGCGATGACGGGACGGGAATACCGGAACCCACATAGGTCGCCATCTTCGCCCGCACGATGAAGGCTTCAAGGTCACTCAACGCGAACGTTCCCATGGTGCCGACGCTACCCGCATGGACCGATACACACGAGGGATTTTCCTGGGGATAATTCGCCGCAGGCGCGCCCTGTTGGGGTGGCGTAGTCTTAGAGGTGGAGCAGGCAATTCACTGCACCCACACACGAACGGAGGGTAGTCATGACGGACAACGAAGACGTCACGGGCGCCGAGGAGATGGCCCCCGAGGCCGCTGAGGGCGAGAAGGACTTTGGAGCCAAGGCTGCCGACATGGCGAAGGAAGTAGGAGCCAAGGCGGCCGAGGTAGCGAAGGAGTACGGCCCTAAGGTCGCCCACGGTGCCAAGGTCGCCGCGGAGAAGACGGTCGAGGTGACCAAGGAGTACGGCCCTAAGGTCGCCCACGGTGCCAAGGTCGCCGCGGAGAAGACGGTCGAGGTGACCAAGGAGTACGCCCCTAAGGTTGCCCACACCGCCAAGGACGTCGCTGAGGTCAGCGTCGACGCGGCCAAGGAGATCGGTCACCGCGCCAAGGAGACGTGGAAAGACAAGGACAAGTAGTCCGGCACGCTCTAGTCGCTACGGTCTCTCGCGTCCCATCAACGCCGCCCACCAGCGGACGGGGAGAAGGCGCGCGAGTTTCATGGCGATGGCCATGCGCAACGGGAAGACGATCTCGACCCGTCCC
>CAZMCU010000083.1:0-3705 GCA_964564915.1 uncultured Demequinaceae bacterium
GTGCGGCAAGACGACCCGCGTGACACGACGCCCCACCCGAGGACCCCGCCATGAACACCTCCACTCCCGCGCAGAAGAAGGACCGGCGCCTGGAGATTCGCACGACCGCGCGCGACCGCGAGGCGATCATCGAGGCTGCGGCGGCGACGGGACAGGACATCACGAGCTTCGTCAGCGAGAACGCCGTCCTCGCGGCCCATCGCGTGCTCGCCGATCGGACGGGATTCGTCCTTGACGACGATCAGATGGCGGCATGGGACGCCCTGATGGATCGCCCCGCGCGCACCACCGCCAGCCTTCGCGCCTTTCTCGAGCGGCCATCGATCCTTGTCGACCACTAGCGTGAGGGCGCCATGACGCCTCGCGACTCGACGCCTCGCGACTCGACGCCTCCCTCGCGACCGCTCCCCTACCTCACGCCGCGCCCCCTCGCGGACGACCACGACCTGTCGACGTTCGAGTGCGCGTCGGCGGAGCAGACCGCGTGGCTGCGCCGCCACGCCCGTCAGTCCCACCGGAGCGACTCGACCCGTGTGTTCGTCGTGACGCAACGGGGCTCGGCCGCCGTCGTCGCGTACTACGCCATCCGCATGGCCGAGGTCGGGTTCGACGACGCGACCGTTCGCCTCGCGAAGGGGCAGGGCCGGCACCCGCAGCCGGTAATGCTCATCGCCCGCCTGGGCGTGGACCTCGCCCACGAGGGTCGAGGCCTGGGCTCCGAGCTCCTCCGTCACGCGTTCCTCAAGGCGCTCGAGGCGTCCGCCGAGATCGGATGCCGGGCCATCGCGGTCCACTGCGAAACCGAGGACGCGCGCCGCTTCTACCGTCACGTGGTGCCCGCATTCGAGCCCAGCCCCACGGATCCCCACCACCTCATCCTGCTCACCAAGGATTTGCGAGCGTCGCTCCGGAAGGACGCGTCAACCAAGAAAGGTACCCTCGAAACCATGCCCGACACCGCTCCCCCGTTCGACCAGCGCAACGCCCTCGAGGACGCGCTCATCGCAGCGTCGTCCGACCCGACCAAGCGTGGACCGTTCCTCCGCCTCCTTCTCGACGCAACCGTGTACGTCATCGGCCGGGCGAGCGACCCGTCGGCGGCTCCCGTTGCCCCCAACGAGACGACCTCCCCGGCGGTTTCCAGTCTTGGCCTCGCCTCGTACACGGTGAGCGACGGTGGCAGCGCGACGCCGTTCTACTCGTCCCGCGAGTGGCTGAGCGGATGCCTGAAGGAACCCGCCCCCGTCCTCGCCGTCCCCGCGCGGGTCCTGTTCGAGGCGACGCGCGGCGAGAGGCTCGTCCTCAACTGGGGTGCGCCGTGGGTCAAGGAGTTCACCCCCGCAGAGATCGCCAACCTCCTCGACCACGGCGGGTCCGGCAAGCGCATCACGGTCGACGAACCCCGCGAGGTGACCCTCGGACTTCCCGCAGCCGAACCGACGGTGCTGCTCGCCGCCCTCACGACCGTGCTCGCCCACCACCCCGAGGTTTCCGCCGGGTACATGGGCTGGATGCACGACCCCGCGACCACCACGCCACCGCACGCGATCATTGGGATCGACGGTGAGGGCAACCTGGACGCGGCAACGGGCGACGCCGTAGCGGCGGCGACGGGAGTGTCGCCCGACGCCCCGGTGGACTTCTTCCGGATCACGCCGGGAGACGGTTCGGTGTCGGACTTCCTGCTCACCGGGGGGAAGCAGTTCTACACGCGGGATGGGGAGTAGGCTCACGGCGTGAACAACCGTGTAGCGTCGCCGGTGGGCACCGGCCGTAGTGGAGAATAAACCCATGGCACCTTCGAAAAAAGGCCGCGACCTCTCCCTCAACCGCCCGGGTGAGGCCGCGCGCGCGAAGCTCGAGCAGGATCGTGAGATCGCGGACGGCGGCCACCCCGTCCTCGCCGCGATCAATCGCGCCCTCACCACGACCGTCGACGATCCGGCTTTGCGCGCACGCACCACGGGCGAGGAAAAGGTCGGCACCAAGCTCGAGAAGCTCATCCCCTACGGCTGGCGCGTCCTGCACGCCGTCCCGCTCGGCAAGGGCGATTCCCAGATCGATCACGTGCTCATCGGCCCGGGGGGCGTGTACACGATCAGCTCCAAGTACCTCCCCCACGCCCGCGTGGTCGTGGAGGAGCACCAGATTTACATCAACCGCGAACCGGTCGACTTCCTCGACGACTCGATCGCCGAGGGCAAGCTCGCGACGCGCCTGCTGACCAAGGCCGCGGGCTTCCCGGTCAGCGTCAAGCCGAGCCTCGTCATCCTCGTCGGCGGGATCGAGCCGATGGCGACCTACCGCAAGCGCCCCACCGACGTTCTGGTGCTCGACGCGTGGAACGTGCGGCCGGTCTTCAAGCGGCGGACGGGCGTCCTGGACGACGACACGATCGAGGCGCTGTTCGAGGTCGCCCGGTGGGAGTCGACCTGGCGGTAGCCGGGTGATCCACGGCGATCGGCGCCCACGTCTTCCGACTCGCTTGGAAGGGGTGACCGCTAGTTGACCACCGTCCCGCTCAGCGTCACGTCCACCAGATTCGTCAAGGTCACCACGGGGTCGTATAAGTGGCGATACTCCACGCCGGAGATTCTGTAGTGTTCGAGATCGCCGGAGTTCCCCGACGGGAAACTCGGAGAGTAGTAGTCGTGGAGGACGACGAAGAACGCGCCGCTCGCTCTCTCCCCCGGGTCGGCTGGGAAGTCCCACACCGTCGAAACGGATATCGTGTTCGGTGACTCGTCGCTGCCGGAGATGCACTCAACACCATCGGCGAAGTCTGCCGCGACATCGATCGAGACCGTCTCCGCCGTACCGTACGGCGAAATGGTGAAACTCGACAGAAGCTGAACGCTGTCGTCCGCGGTATCGTTCTTCACGGTGAGGGTCAGCGGGACAAGGGCATCGGTGTCGGGGTTGAACCCGCAGGTCGAACCGATGGTGAACACCGGAATGTCAATCCAAACGCTGTCGCAGTCGAGCGGGCCTCCCACCGAACCGTCATCGCAGTATCCGAAGGGGTTCACCCGGTCCGGGTGGGCAACGTCTCCCCGCTGGATCGGGTGAACGTGGATGCGGTTCGACAACCTGTATCCAAGGTGCGAGAGCGTCTCCCACGCGGCACGGGGTTCACCTGCCTCCTGAGAGTATCGATCAAAAAACGCCACCACATCATCGAAACGCTCATCGGGGAACCTGGCACATGTCGCGGTCAGGTCCTCTTCTCCTCCGGAGTAATCGAATACCGAAGCCCACTCGACGCGAAACTCGGAATCGGACGCCAAATAGTCGGCACACGTCGGAAAATTGAGCCCACACTTTTCGTGAAACGTTGACGCGAGCACAACATCCCCATCGAGGTTGGAACACGCCCAGTCGAAGAAAGCTTCGTAGCCAACGACATCACCTTCCGGGCGGCGGATAGTCACCGATGGTTCGTTGAAGTCCCATTCGACGATGACATTCGGACCCGTGATCCTTAGGAAGTGACCGGTTGACCGGTTATCGACAGCCCGCTCGACGACGTCCGACCGGAATCCATCGTCCCCTCGCAGCCACGCGTCGCAGGTCACCTCGCCGAGGTTGGTGCCAAGATATGCAGGCCCACTCGCCGACGTGAATGTTGGGGACTCGCTGGAGCATGCGACAAGAAGTGGTGATGCGACGAACGCGATGGCGGTCAACAGTGCCGAGCGGTGAGAC
>CAZMCU010000084.1:0-3701 GCA_964564915.1 uncultured Demequinaceae bacterium
AGGATCATCACTCCACCCCCGCGAGGGCGTCGAGGCCAGCGAGCACGGAGTCGGGCGTCGGGTCGGTGATGTGGCCGGCGACCTTGCCGTCCACGAAGAGGACGACGTTCCCCGCGTACGACGCAGCGAGGGGGCTGTGCGTCACCATGACGACGGACTGGCCCAGTTCGCGGCACGCCTGGCGGAGGTGGGAGAGGACCTCCGCGCTCGCGTGCGTGTCGAGGTTGCCCGTTGGCTCGTCGGCGAACACCACGTGGGGCTTGGTGATGAGCGCGCGGGCGATCGCAATGCGTTGCTGCTGGCCGCCGGACATCTCGAACGGCCGTCGCGCCAACTCGCGCCCAATCCCCAGCATGCCGACCAGTTCGTCGAACCAAGCGTCGTCCCGCGGGACGCCGTTGAGCCGAAGAGGCAAGAGGATGTTGTCTTTCGCGCTCATCGTCTGCAGCAGGTTGAATCCCTGGAACACGAACCCGATGACGCGTCCGCGGAGGTGCGCGGTCTCGCGGTCGCCGAGGCCCGTGAGCTTCTGGTCGCGGATCCACACCTCGCCGGAGTCGGTGCGATCCAACCCCGCTAGGAGGTGGACGAGCGTCGTCTTCCCCGATCCGGACGGCCCCATGACCGCCGTCAGCACCCCCTGGGGCACGTCGAGGTCCACGTGGTCGACGGCCGTGACCGCCGCCTCGCCCACGCCGTACGTCTTGGTCAGGCCCCTCGCCTTGACCGCAAGGGCCACGGACCCCGTCGTCTTCTTCGCCATGTCGCCGACGCTACGGCCCCGGCGCCGCCGCGCGCGTCGGCCCACGGCATCGACTGTGACTCATACCGGGGTATCGCCAACGGGCGAAGCCCGACGCCGCGGGATGGTCGCGGGGCCGGGCTTCGGGCGGGGCAGGACTAGGCGCTCGGGTCGAGCACCCGCCCGAGGAACAGGACCGCGCCGGTGGCGTTGTCCCGAATGAGGTAGAGGAACGGGCGGTCGACCCGGAACTCGACGCCCCCGGTCGGCATTGCCGTGAGATCCATGATGATGGCGGTCGCGGCCGCGGCTTCCGTACCGCTCTCGTCCACCTTGATCTTGGCGGCGTGGAGCGCGTCGGTCACCACCACGTTCTCACCGATGCCTCCCAGTTCCGGAACCTCGAAGAGGCCCGTCACACCGAGGTCACCCTCGATCGCGTTGCGAAGGTTGAAGGCGGTGTCGCTCTCCCACTTCGGCAGGTAGAGGTCCACAGCGGAGGGTTCCAGCGAGGCCTCGACCTGGTCGACGAATCCGGCGTTGAGAGCAGACTCGATCTCGTCGTAGCGGCCGGAGTCGGGGACGATGACGAGCATCGAGAGGTCGCTCGCGGTGTACGGCAGGTCGATGGCGGCGTAGCCGTCACCGGTCGCGGTGGTGGTCATCAGTTGGTCGTTGTGCATGTAGTGCACGGTCGCCGCCGAGCCGTCGAGGCGAGTGAAGGTGCCGTCCGCCGTCATCGAGGCGTCGAACTGTTCCTGCCACTGGGCCTTGAGGTACAGGGCGTTGACCAGGACCATCACCGTGTAGGGGCTGATCGAACCCTGGGGAATGAGGTCGGGGATGAGTCCCTCGGTCTTGTCGTCGACCCAGGCGTTGATGTGCTGGCGCGAGCCCTCCTGATCGGTCGCGAACGGCAGGGGCTCGATGCCCGCACCGAACCACCGCATGAGTTGCTCGTCGTAGCCCGTGACGGGGGAGAAGTTCGTGTCGTGGAACTCCCGGTTGGCGATGCGAACGATCGGCGGAACGGGCTCGTCGGGTCCCGGCGCTGGCGTTCCCGGCTGTGTGACGAGGAGTTGCTCGAGCGTGTTGAATGCGGACCAGCGGGCGTCACCACTGACGGGGTAGCCGAAGAGGTTGTCGAGTACCGTCGCGAGGTGATCCGTCGCACCGAGGTCGAGCATTCCGAAGGCCAGTCCGATCGACAGGGGAGAGAGGACAACGTCGCTGTCCTCGTGGGAGGCGACGGCGTGGAAGAGGTCGTAGCCCACGTCGTTGAGCCCGGCGGCGAGGGCCGTGGCATCGGGGGAGTCTGGTGCGGGTCGTACGACGACCGGATCCTGGTAAGGCGGGTATGGATCGCTCACCGAGGCGCTGGCACAGCCCGCGAGGACGAGGGGCGTCAGCATCGCGAACGCAACTGCACGGGTGACCTTCATGGCTTGCTCCAATCGCTGGAATGTCCTCTGCATATTCCGACGATTGGCCGGGCGCAATCGTTGGGCGTCAGCCTTGCGGCCGGACCAGTCCCGTCTCGTAGGCGATCACGACCGCCTGGACCCGGTCGCGGGCGCCGAGTTTGGCGAGAATGTGGCCCACGTGCGTCTTGATGGTCGGCTCCGCGAGGACGAGTTCGCCGCAGATCTCCTGGTTGGTTAAGCCGTGCGCCATGAGCGTCAGAATCTGGCGCTCGCGGTCGGTGAGGCCCTCCAATCCCGCCCCGTCGGAGGGATCGGGGAGGGTAACCGACAAGCGCTCAAGGAGCCGACGCGTTGTCGAGGGGGCGAGCACGGCGTCACCCGCATGGACGCGACGGATGGCGTTGAGCAACTCCTCCGGTGGCGCGTCCTTGAGGAGGAATCCGCTCGCCCCCGCCTTGATCGCGGCAACCACGTACTCGTCGAGGTCGAAGGTCGTGAGGATGATAATGCGCGCCTTGGTTGATCGCGCCAGGGCGGCCGTGGCGGCGAGGCCGTCCATGCCGGGCATGCGCACGTCCATGAGGACGACGTCAGCCGGGGTCGTGGCCAGCACGGCGACCGCCTCGTCTCCCGTCCCCGCCTCCGCGACCACCTCCATGTCGTCCTGGGAGTCGAGCAACATACGGAAGCCCGCGCGGACCAGTTGCTGGTCGTCGACCAGCGCCACCCGAATTGTCACGTGTCCGCCTTCCTCCGTGGGGTGAGGGGCAAACGCGCCCGCACCACGAACCCTCCACCCCGTCGGGGCCCGGCCGTGAGCGTACCGCCAAAGATCGTCGCGCGCTCGCGCATCCCCTCGATTCCCGTACCCCCCACCGTCGCCGATCGCGCCGCCGCCCCGCGACCGTCGTCGCTCACCGTGACCTCGAGCGCGTCCGTGAGCCATCGCAGTTGCGCGTACGCCGTGACCTTGGGGCCCGCGTGCTTGAGGACGTTCGTGAGGGCCTCCTGGACGATGCGGTACACGGCAAGTCCCGCGCCGATGGGGAGGGGCCGGGGCGTGCCCGTGGTTACGTAGGAGACGTCGAGGCCCCCGGCGCGGACGGAGGCGACGAGTGAGGGGATGTCGTCGAGCGTGGGCTGAGGGCCGAGGTCCGCGTCGGTGTCGGTGTCGCGGAGGATGCCGAGGAGGCCGCGCATCTCGGTGAGGGCGGCGCGGCTCACCTCCGCGATCGTCTCGAGGGCGCGGCGTGCGGCGGCCGGGTCCTTCTTCGCCGCGAAGCGTCCCCCGTCCGCCTGGGCCACGACGACCGAGAGGGTGTGGGCGACGACGTCGTGCATCTCGCGCGCGATGCGGGCCCGTTCGTCGCTCGCGGCGAGGGCCGTCGCGGCCGCCGCCTCCGAGGCCCCTGCCTCTCGCGTCGTCCGTTCGCTGCGCGTCGCCCGCCGAGCCACAACCGCTAGGACACCCGCGAGCGCGACGGCACCAACCGCGACGGACCAGGCGAGGGCCTCCATGGCACCCACTGTAGGGG
>CAZMCU010000085.1:0-3682 GCA_964564915.1 uncultured Demequinaceae bacterium
ATTGACCCCTCCGGGGCCGAGCCGCTCGCCGCACAGATCGCGAGCCAGATTCGCTCGGCTGCGGTTCGGGGCGAACTCGCTCCCGGCACGCGCCTACCCGCGGCCCGCGACGTCGCCGAGGCGTTGGGAGTCAACCTCCACACGGTGCTCCACGCCTACCGAGACGTCCGCGACGAAGGGCTCCTCGACCTCCGCCCCGGCCGAGGCGCCGTCCTGACCACCACCGCCCACGACGTTCGGTCTCTCCACGACGCCATCGACTCCGTTGTCTCGGTGACCCGCGAACTCGGCATCTCCCCCACGACAACCCTTGCCCTCATGAAGGAAGCCCTGCAATGACTGCACCCCAACCCGGTCCCGGTTCCACCTCCGCCTTGTCGCGTCGGGCACCCATCCCGTTCCGCGGCCGCACGACCCTGCTCACCCTCGTGGTCCCGGCGGCAATCACGACCGCCGCGCTTGCCATCGCCTGGGCGTGGCGTGACGACCTGCCCGACCCCATTGCCATCCACTGGGGCACCCATGGGCCGGACGGCTCGGGCTCGCTTCTGCTCAACGTCGTCGTCCTCGCCGTGGTGAGCATGGTCGCCGCAGGGCTCCTGTGGGCGCTGAGTTTCTTCGCGGGACGGCAATCCTTCCTTCGCCGCGGCGCCGCGGGCTTGTCGGTGTGGTTTGTAACGGTGCTCGAGGGGGTAAGCACGGGTGGCTTAAGCGTGCAGCGAGGCGTCACGAACTGGAGGGACGCGGGGTCAATCGGTGGCCCGATGCTGGTGGTCTTTATCGTCGCGGCGGTGGCGACGAGTCTCGTCATCGTGCTGTCTCCCGGCGACCCGCCACTCCCCACGATC
This sequence comes from uncultured Demequinaceae bacterium, assembly GCA_964564915.1. Lineage (GTDB taxonomy): Bacteria > Actinomycetota > Actinomycetes > Actinomycetales > Demequinaceae > JAFGBM01. The sequence continues at coordinate 849 of CAZMCU010000085.1, forward strand.
CAGCCCATCCCCCGCTCCGCGCCACGCCTGAGCATCTCCGATTCCGAGCAGGCGTCCTGGATTCGCGAGGTCTTCTCGCCCGGCTATCGCGTCACCCTCTGGTCGACAGTGATCGCCGTAGCCGTCGTCGGGATCCTCGTGGGGTACTGGGCTATCACTCTCGCCGTAGGGATCGTGTTGGGGCTCGCGTTCGTGCTCTTCATGCACTGGGTCGTGACCGTGAACGAGGACGGGCTGACGGTGCGATCCGTGCTGGGGCGACCTCGATTTCGCGTTCCGCTCGACGAGGTCATCGAAGCGAAGGAGGTCGAGGTGCGGCCCATCGCCGAGTTTGGGGGATTCGGCGTCCGAGGCGACAAACGCGGGAGGATCGGCGTCATCGTCCGCAAGGGCCCCGCCATCGAGGTACACCGGACGGGCGACCGCATCTTCATCGTCACGGTTGACGATGCCGCGACGGCTGCCGCGCTCCTCAACACGTTGGCGGGGAGGACGCGGGCGTAGGGATCTATCCGGGAGTTGCGGATCGGTACGAGAGTTGCGGATCGGTACGAGAGTGGCGACTCGGTGCGGGAGTAGTGGATCGGCACGGGAGTAGCGGTCTCGTGCGCGCGGTCGGCGGTCCTGTTCTCGTGACCCCGCTCTACGACGTGGCGTTCCGTGACGTAAGGTTGGGCTCATTACTCGGCACATCATCAACCCATCGCGTAGTCGACCCACCCTAAGGAGCGGCACATGAGCGACATCGACAAGTTGTTCTCCCAGATCCCGATCGGCGACCTCGCCGCCAAACTCAAGCTCAAGGACGACGTGACGAGCAAAGCCGTCGCGGCAGGGCTTCCCGGCTTGCTACACGGACTCGCCGCCAACGCCCAAGATTCCGCTGGCGCCGAATCACTTCTGAAGGCCCTGCAGACCAAGGACACGAGCCTCGTGACCGGCGGTATTGATCTCAGCGACATCGACATTGCGGACGGCAAGAAGATCGTCAAGAACATCTACGGCAAGGCCACCCCCAAGGTCGCGGCCCGACTCGGCGACGCGGCCGGAATTAGCGGAGGAGCGATCAAGAAGGTCCTGCCCTTCCTTGCTCCGATCGTCTTGGCCTTCCTCGCGAAGAAGGCGCTGGGTGGCTCCAAGAAGAAAACGACGACGTCCGACGTCCTCGGCGACGTCCTCGGTGGTGTGCTCGGTGGCGGTAGCACCGGCGGCCTCGGCGACGTCCTCGGTGGGGTCCTGGGGGGAAACTCAAGTGGCAGCCTCGGTGGACTGGGGGACATCCTCGGAGGGCTTCTGGGCGGGGGCAAGAAGTAGGCCTACGCCACGGTGAGGGCCTCGCTGAACCTTACCCCCCGTTGCGACGACTCTCCGTCTACACGCGAGCCACCGGATCCCTGCCCTTCGCGACTTGCTCGGCCCACCCCCGACCCGATACTCTCCGAGGACGGCCCGACGGAGGGCCAACGAGAACGCAACCGCAGCGAAGGAGCAGCGATGAGCGACGAGCAGCTCATGTTCACCCTGAATCCCGATGAAGAAGTCAAGAACTGGTACAACATCGTCGCGGACTTGCCGACGGCCCCCCCACCACCGTTGCATCCTGGAACGCACGAGCCCATTGGCCCGGCTGACCTCGCACCACTGTTCCCCATGGACCTCATCCTCCAGGAGGTCTCGCAGGAGCGGTACATTCCGATCCCCGAGCCGGTACTCGAGGTCTACCGCCAGTACCGCCCGTCGCCCCTCTACCGCGCCCGCCGCTGGGAGAAGAAGCTCGGCACCCCGGCGCGGATCTACTTCAAGTACGAAGGTGTCTCCCCGGTCGGTTCCCACAAGCTCAACACGGCCGTTGCCCAGGCGTACTACAACTCGATCAATGGCGTCACCCGCATTACGACGGAGACCGGCGCCGGCCAGTGGGGCACTGCCCTCTCCTACGCCTGCGCGTTGTTCGACATCGAGTGCGAGGTATGGCAGGTGGGCGTCAGCTACGACAACAAGCCGCAGCGTCGTACCCTCATCGAGATCTTTGGGGCGAAGCTCAACCGTTCGCCCTCGCGTCTAACCGAGTCCGGCCGCGTCTTCCCGGAGGACCACCCCGGTTCGCTCGGCATCGCCATTTCCGAGGCTGTTGAGGTTGCCGCCAAGGACCCCAAGGCGAACTACTCGCTGGGTTCCGTCCTCAACCACGTCCTGCTCCACCAGTCGATCATTGGCGAGGAGACCCTGCTCCAACTCACCAAGGCTGGCGAAGGGGCGCCCGACGTCGTCGTCGGTTGCGTGGGCGGAGGCTCCAACTTTGGCGGTCTGTCCTTCCCATTCATTCGGGAGAACCTCACGAAGGGCACCACGACTCGGCTGGTTGCGGTTGAGCCGACATCCTGCCCGACGCTGACGCGGGGTGAATACCGCTACGACTTCGGTGACACAGCTGGCTTGACGCCACTCTTGGTGATGTACACGTTGGGCCACGACTTCGTGCCGAGTCCCATCCACGCTGGGGGCTTGCGCTACCACGCCATGGCGCCGCTCGTCTCCCACGTGGTGCACGAGGGGCTCATGGAGGCCGTCGCCCTCCACCAGAACGAGTGCTTCGAGGCCGCCGTGGAGTTCGCCCTCAACCAGGGAATTGTCCCGGCGCCCGAGTCCGCCCACGCGGTGGCCCAGGGTCGCCGTGAAGCGCTTGAGGCGAAAAAGAAGGGCGAGGAGAGGGTTATCGTCATCGGTCTCTCCGGCCACGGCCTGCTGGAGCTCGGTGCATACGAGCAGTTCCTCAATGGCAAACTTGAGGACGACGCGCTGAGCGAGGATGCTCTGGCGAAGTCCATGGCGGG
>CAZMCU010000086.1:0-3462 GCA_964564915.1 uncultured Demequinaceae bacterium
GCGAATTCGTCGGCCTCGCTCACCCTCAACCCCATGAACTTCTTGACGATCCACGCCAGCAGCAGGCTCGCGCAGAAGGCAAACACCGCGGCCGCCACCATTGCGACCGCCTGCTTGCCGAGTTGGGTCGCGTTGCCGCCGTTGAACAACCCGAGCGTGGCGCCCCCGTTGGCGAAAAGGGCCCGCGCGAAGAACCCGAGGAAGAGCATCCCAACCACGCCACCGACAAAGTGGATGGCGAGAACGTCGAGCGAGTCGTCGACGCGGAACCGGAACTTGATCTTGACGGCGAGCAAGCACAGTGCTCCCGCGATGACACCGAGAAGGAGAGCGGGGAGCGGATCGAGGTAGCCAGCGGCGGGCGTGATGGCCACGAGTCCAGCGACCGCGCCGGAGGCCGCACCGAGAGCGGTCGGCTTCCCGGTCAGGCGACGCTCCAAGATGAGCCAGCCAATCACGCCACCGACACCGGACAGGTGCGTCCCCAAGGCCGCGGCGGCCGCGTCGGCCCCCGCCGAAAGCGCGGACCCGGCGTTGAATCCGATCCAGCCGAACCACAGGAGACCAGCCCCCAAGATCGTGAGCGGCAGGTTGTGCGGCATCATGGGGTCCTTGGGCCAACCCTTGCGTCGGCCAAGGACAATCGCGAGGGCGAAGGCCGACGCACCGGAGCAGATCTCCACGACGGTACCGCCCGCAAAGTCGAGGACACCCCACTGAGCCGCCCAGCCGTCGGGACTCCACGCCCAGTGCGCGATGATCGGGTACACCAGCACCGACCAGAGCGTGAGGAACGCGAGAAGCGAGGGGAACTTCATGCGGTCGGCTGCGGCACCCGTGATAAGCGCCCCCGTGATCACGGCGAACATCATCTGGAAGAGGACGAACGCGGCAGGTGGGAAGCTGAACGCGAACGATCCGGGGTCGTTGATGTGGCTCAAGCCCGAAAAATCCAGTCCTCCGACGATCCCGTGACCCACGTCCGGTCCGAACGCGAGCGTGAACCCGATGAGCGTCCACGTCACGGACACCACGGCGAGGGCCCCCAGGTTGTACATGATCATGGAGAGGGCGTTGCGCGCCCGCACCATACCGGCGTAGAAGACCGCGAGCCCCGGTGACATGAGGAGCACCAACGCGGTGCACAGGATCATCCAAGCGGTGTCTCCGGTGTCGTAGCCCATGAGCCGCTCCTATCCGTGTCGCGCACGACGACCCCAGGCTGATCCACATGAGGCGAAGCACGACGCGGGGACGACGTTAGCCGGACCGGGTTTCCATTGTGTTTCTGAACGGTTTCGTCCGTGAGGCAAGGCCGTTTCGGGGTGCTGTCGCGACCATGGGATGGAGCCGCGCTGAGCCTCGTGCCGTGATCGTGAAGTGGGACGCGATCCGGTAGAGTGGTGCGTCGCGATCCTCCGTAGCTCAATTGGCAGAGCAGCCGACTGTTAATCGGCAGGTTGTTGGTTCGAGTCCAACCGGGGGAGCCACAAGCCAGCCCCCCTCCGACCTACTGTTCCGCGGCGCGTCGTGCGCGCCCAGCAGCCCGGCCGCGTTCGTGACGGTCGAGTACCACCTTGCGGAGCCTCACCACCTCGGGGGTCACCTCGACGCACTCGTCATCGCGGGCAAAGTCGAGGCACTCTTCCAGTGTGAGGCGGCGCGCGGGTGTCAGCCGCTGCAACTCGTCGCCCGTCGACGAGCGAATGTTGGTGAGCTGCTTCTCCTTGGTGATGTTGACGTCCATGTCCTCGTTGCGCGTGTTCTCGCCGACGATCATCCCCTCGTAAACCTCTTGCGTGGGAACGACGAAGAACGTCCCGCGATCCTCGAGCGCGATGAGGGCGTTGGGCGTCACCGATCCGGAACGGTCGGCGACGAGCGAGCCCGTGGTCCGGTACTCGATGGGGCCACACCAGCGTTCATAGCCCTGGGCGATGGACGACGCCACCCCCGTGCCTCGCGTATCGGTGAGGAAGGTCGAGCGAAACCCGATGAGCCCGCGCGCGGGGACGACGAACTCCATGCGCACCCAACCGGTGCCGTGGTTCGACATCGTCGTCATACGACCCTTTCGAGCGGCGAGCAGTTGAGTGACCGCGCCAAGGTAGCCCTCGGGCACGTCGACGGTAAGGTGCTCCATCGGCTCCTCGATGTGACCGTCGACCTTGCGCGTGACAACCTGGGGTTTCCCCACCGTCAACTCGAATCCCTCCCGGCGCATCTGCTCAACGAGGACCGCGAGCGCGAGTTCGCCGCGACCCTGGACCTCCCACGCGTCGGGCCTGCCCGTCGGGATGACGCGGATCGAGACGTTCCCCACGAGTTCGCGCTCCAGGCGGTCCTTGACCTGGCGGGCGGTGAGCTTCCCGCCCTTGGTGCGACCCGCGAGCGGCGACGTGTTGATGCCGATCGTCATGGAGATCGCCGGATCGTCGACGGTGATGAGGGGAAGCGGGCGGGGGTCGTCGATGTCGGTGAGGGTCTCGCCGATCGTGATGTCTTCGATCCCCGCGACCGCCACGATGTCACCCGGACCGGCGCTTTCCGTCGGGACGCGCTCGAGCCCCTTCGTCTCGAAGAGCTCGGTGATCTTGACCGCCTTGACGGTGCTATCCCGCCGAACCCACGCGACCGTCTGCCCCTTGCGGATGGTGCCGTTGAAGACGCGGAGGAGCGCGAGGCGGCCGAGGAACGGAGACGCGTCGAGGTTGGTGACGTGCGCCTGGAGCGGGGCGCCTTCCTCGTAGGACGGGGCGGGAACGCGCTGGAGGATCGTCTCGAAGAGCGGTTCGAGGTTGGGGCTGTCCGGCATCTCGCCATCCGCGGGTTGCGTGAGGGACGCGCGCCCCACCTTGGCCGAGCAGTACACCACCGGAACGGCGAGGAGCCCGTCGACATCGAGGTCGGGGACGTCATCGTGAAGGTCGGACGCGAGCCCCAGGAGCAAGTCGTGAGTCTCGTCGACGACGGCGGCGATGCGCGCGTCGGGCCGGTCCGTCTTGTTGACGACGATGATGACGGGCAGGAGCGCGGCAAGCGCCTTACGGAGCACGAACCGGGTCTGCGGAAGCGGCCCTTCCGACGCGTCGACCAACAGGACGACACCGTCGACCATGCTCAACCCGCGCTCGACCTCTCCCCCGAAGTCGGCGTGACCGGGAGTGTCGATGACATTGATCGTCACCCCGCCGGGGCCGGCGGACGCTCCCGTGTAGTGGATCGCGGTGTTCTTCGCGAGGATCGTGATGCCCTTTTCGCGCTCGAGGTCGCCCGTGTCCATCGCGCGCTCGTTGACGTGGGCGTGCTCGCCGAACGCGCCTCCCTGCCAGAGCATGGCGTCCACGAGGGTCGTCTTGCCGTGATCGACGTGCGCCACGATGGCGACGTTGCGCAGGTCGGCGCGCAGGGGCATGACGGACTCGCTTCCATGAAGGGGATCGCCGACCGTGCCGGGGCGGC
>CAZMCU010000087.1:0-3381 GCA_964564915.1 uncultured Demequinaceae bacterium
GGGAAGGCCGCGCGGGCTCGCGTCAAGCACTTCCGGCCGTGGGCTGCGGGGTAGTGGCTTTTCTCACGCTGTGACCGATGCAACGCTCCACGACGGGCGAAGAAGGGCGTGCCCGTCGTACGGTGGTCGTGTGGTGGTTGGGACGTGGACAAAGGGGTCGGAGTGATCACGATTAGGCGAAAGGAAGCCCTCGTAGTAGTGGCGTTTGCAGCGATCGGATTGATCGCGACGTTTGGCGTGGAGTGCGGATCGGAGATGGGCGGCGTTCCCCCCGCTTGGTCCGCGCCATTGGAGAACCCGTAGCGTTCATACATCCACGCGGACGTAGAGAGGGCCCGAGGGTGATACCCCGGGCCCTCTCTCGCGATTTCTTGACTAGTCCTTGTCGTTCTTCTTGCGGGGGATGACGAAGAGGACCATAAGGATGATGGCCCAACTGAATCCAACGATGTACCAGAAGATCGACTCGGTCTTGCTCCAGAAGTTCGGGCCTCCGTAGGAGTCCGAGAAGTAGTCGTAGGAGTACGAACTCGTTTCGAAGGCGCCCCCGGTCTCCAGCACCTTGAGGACGAGCAGCACCACGGTGGCGCCGATCGCCACCAGAAGGCCGTACCGACGTATCTTCTCGAACAGTGCCGTCTCAATCATGGCATTCCCCCTTTGAGGGTCAGGTTGCCGACGTTTGCCGGCTCCCCGACGTTACCGTTCACCACCGAGTTTGTCTTGGCATGCCTCGTGAAGCGCCAGACACGAAGGCCCGCGGAGGATTCCTCGCGGGCCTTCGTGTTATTGAGCGTCGGCTCTAGCGCCTTTTTGCGGGAGCCTTCGCCGGGGCCTTCATCGGCGCTGACTCGTCGCAGCCCTTCTTCTTGTTCTTGCGGTCGCGAATGAGGCTCGCGAAGAGCATGGCGAGAATGACCGCAATCGCGAAGCCGAGGATGGTCATGAGGGAAGCCTGCAGCTTGCCCCATACCGTCGGTTCGCCGATCAAGCCCGCCAGGCTACCGAGGTCCATTTGGCTGTTCATCCCCATCAACGAGCTTTGCTGGGTGAAGTCGATCGCTCCCCAGGTCTCCAAGATGCTGAGGATGACGAGCAGCACGGCGGAGCCGATGACGGACCAAAGAGCGCAGCGGCGAACCCGCTTGAGGAGCTTTGCCTCTGACATATGTGCCTTCCCTTCCACGTAGGCGTGCGGCGATTGCCGCCGCATTCGACGGTACGCCGCCGACTTGTCGCTGTCACGTGGGAGGGGTGGGATCGTGAGAGCGGGGACTCGTCGGGTGCCCGCATGCCGCCCTTCTAAGGTGGCGGGGACCTATCCTGGGCGCGTGAATACGAGCATCGGCGACCTGGTGGAGCGCGTCCTTGCTGCCGATCCACGCCTCGGCCCGACCCGGCTCGTCCTCGTCGATGGCCCGGCCGGTTCGGGAAAAACGACGCTCGCCGAACGCCTCGCCCGCGCGCTTGACGACCGGACGGGAGGGGGTGAGGTGCCCATCGTCCACGGGGACGACATCTACGAAGGATGGACCGGGCTGGCGACGATGATGACGGTGCTGGGCGGGAAGATCCTTGAGCCGCTGGCGCGCGGGGACGACGCCATGTTCCGTCGCTGGAATTGGGAACGGGGGAAGCGGGGGGACGAGGTGCGAGTAGTTGCGGGTGTGCCCATCCTCGTCATCGAGGGTGTGGGGGTCGCCCAGCGGGCGGCGCGGGCATACGCGAGTCTCGTCGTCTACGTCGACGCTCCGCAGGGCCTGAGGCTTCTCCGTGGTGTCGCGCGAGACGGGGAGGGCATGCGGGCGGATTGGGAGCGCTGGCAAGCGGAGGAAGCACCCCTCCTTGAGGCGGAAGGAACCCGCGAGGCGTCGGACGTCGTCCTCGACGGCGCGGACGCGATCCCCGACTAACCTCGACGCATCGTCCAGTCAACCGCGTCGGCCTGGCACACTAGACCCGTGACGACCGGAATCCTCGACGAGCTTGCCTGGCGCGGACTCATCTCGCAGACAACCGATGAGGCGGCCCTACGCGAGGCGCTCGACGCTGGCCCCATCACCCTCTACTGCGGCTTCGACCCGACCGCCCCGAGCCTGCACCTGGGCAACCTCATGCAGATCCTCACGGTTCGCCGCTTCCAGGACTTCGGCCACAAGCCGTTGCTCCTCGTCGGCGGCGCGACCGGGCTCATCGGCGATCCTCGCATGTCGGGGGAGCGGACCCTCAACCCCGTCGACGTTGTCCAGGGGTGGGTCGAGCGCATCCGCGCGCAGATTGAACCGCACCTGGCCTTCGACGGGCCCAACGCCGCCCGCATGGTCAACAACTACGAGTGGACGGCCGAGCTTGACGCGATCACGTTCCTCCGGGACGTCGGCAAGCACTTCCGCTTGGGGACGATGCTGGCCAAGGAGACGGTCGCGCGGCGGCTCGCGTCGGACGAGGGGATCTCGTTCACGGAGTTCTCGTACCAGGTGCTCCAGGGGATGGATTTCCTCGAGCTCTACCGGCGCTACGGATGCACGCTGCAGACGGGGGGATCCGACCAGTGGGGGAACCTGCTCGCCGGGACCGAGCTCATTCGCAAAGCCGAGGGCGTGACCGCGCACGCGATCGCGACCCCGCTCGTGACGAAGGCGGATGGGGCCAAGTTCGGCAAGACCGAGGGCGGATCGGTCTGGCTCGACGCCGAGATGACGAGCCCGTATGCGCTGTACCAGTTCTGGGTGAACGCCGACGACGCCGACGTGGTCTCCTACCTCAAGTTCTTCACGTTCCGCACGCGGGAGGAGATCGAGGCGCTTGAGGCCGCCGTCAAGGCCGAGCCCCACAAGCGTGAGGCGCAGCGGACGCTTGCGTACGACGTGACGGCGCTCGTGCATGGGGCTTCGGCGGCGGACGCCGTGGTGGCCGCGTCGCAGGCGATTTTCGGGCGCGGGTCGCTCGACGGGCTCGACGCCGCGACCCTGTCCGGGGTGGCACAAGAGGTGCCGAGTGCCGAGGTCGTGGTGGGAACCTCCGTCGTCGACGCGATGGTCGCCGTGGGGCTCGTGTCGTCGCGTTCCGAGGCGCGTCGGGCGATCGCCGACGGTGGGGCCTACGTCAACAACGTTGGGGTGGCCGACGAGGAAGTGGCCCTGACCGCTTCATCCGGGATCGCGGGTGGGTGGGTCGTGCTGCGTCGCGGCAAGAAGACCGTCGCGTTGGTTCGGATCGCGGACTGACACCGCTTCCGTACTTACTTTTCCGTGTCTTTTCCCGATCAGGGGCCGTTCGCCGCGACAAACGCCGACAGGTATGCCAGGATAACCGCGGAGATAAGCGTCGCGCGATGGCGGGTCGCAAGGAATCGTCGGCTCGCTTGGGCCAAGAGGGGAT
>CAZMCU010000088.1:0-3310 GCA_964564915.1 uncultured Demequinaceae bacterium
GCCGACCTCGCCGATCGCATCCTCGTGATGAAGGACGGGAGGATGGTCGAGCAAGGCACGTCGCATCACGTCTTCAACAAGCCGACACACGCCTATACCAAGTTGCTGTTGTCCGCCGTTCCGCACCTTGGCTCCACCCTCGACACCGCGGCGACCGATCGAATCGAGAAGGGCGCGCCGCTCGCCCTTGAGGCGAAGGGGCTGGAGATCGAGTACCCGCGGCAGGGGCACACCCCGGCGTTCCGGGCCGTCCGAGGCATCGATCTTACGGTTCGTACGGGCGAAATCGTTGGACTCGTCGGGGAGTCGGGCTCGGGCAAGACGACGGTTGGGCGATGCGTTGTTGGCCTCCTTCCGGTCATCGGTGGAGAACTCAACGTCGGAGGGGTGTCGATGGCGGGCATCTCGAAGAAGGATCTCCTCAAGGTCAGAGGCGGAGTGTCGATTGTCTTCCAAGATCCCGGTTCTTCTCTCAACCCCCGCTGGCCCCTTGGGCAATCCATTTCCGAGCCACTCATTCTTCACGCAGGGATCAGGGGGGCCGAACTTCGTGAGCGCGTGGGAGCCCTCCTCGACCAGGTGGAGATTCCGCGCTCGATGCGGAACCGCTATCCCCACGAACTTTCTGGGGGTCAGCGCCAACGCATCGGTATCGCTAGGGCCCTAGCCCTAGAGCCCAAACTCCTCATCGCGGATGAACCAACGAGTGCCCTCGACGTTTCTGTTCAGGCTCGTGTCCTCGATCTGTTCCGTGATCTCCAGAGGGAGCACGGGTTCGCATGCCTCTTCATCTCCCATGACCTTGCCGTCATCGAGGAGATGAGCGATCGCATAGCGGTGATGAAGGACGGGCTCATCGTCGAAACGGGGACCGTCTCCGATATCGTCCGGCGACCGCAGCAGGAGTACACCAAGCAACTCATCGCCGCGTGCCCCGTACCCGATCCAGCCGAGCAGGCTCGCCGTCGCGAGGAGAGGGATCTCGCGAGGACGTAGCAGCCTCCCCCGGTAGACTCGCGGCGTGGCACTCACCATCGGGATCGTCGGGTTGCCGAACGTCGGCAAGTCCACGCTCTTCAACGCCCTCACGCGGGCGAGCGTGCTCGCGGCGAACTATCCCTTCGCGACGATCGAGCCCAACATTGGGGTGGTGCCGCTGCCGGACCCCCGATTGCAGGTGCTGTCCGATCTGTTCCACTCCGCGCGTGTGGTTCCCGCGACGGTGAGCTTTGTCGACATCGCGGGCATCGTCAAGGGGGCATCCGAGGGGGAGGGCCTCGGTAACGCGTTCCTCTCACACATCCGAGAGGCCGACGCGATCTGCCTCGTTACCCGGGCGTTCGACGATCCCGATGTCGTCCACGTCGATGGGCGGATCGACGCCGCATCGGACATCGAAACGATTGTCACCGAGTTGATCCTGGCGGACCTCCAGACGCTGGAGAAGGCGATTCCGAGGGTGGAGAAAGAGGTGAGGAACCGCAAGGCTTCTCCGGAAGTCCTTGCGGCGTACCAGGCGACGGAGCGGTTGCTGTCCTCGGGGACGACCATCTCGGCGGGAGCCGTTACGGCGGACATCGACCCCTCGCTGATTCGCGAACTCGGCCTCCTCACGGCTAAGCCGTTCATCTATGTTTTCAACGCCGATGAGGCAACCCTCCGAGCCCCCGGGCGTCGGGCGGAACTCGAGGCCATGGTTGCTCCGGCGGGGGCAATCATCCTCGATGCGAAGTTCGAGGCGGAGCTGGTGGACCTAACCCCGGAGGAAGCGGTGGAGATGTTGGAAGCCTCGGGGCAATCGGAGTCGGGCTTGGCCCAATTAGCCAGGGTGGGATTCGACACGCTTGGCCTCCAGACTTACCTCACCGCGGGGCCGAAGGAGTCTCGCGCCTGGACCATCCGGAAGGGATGGACGGCACCGCAGGCTGCGGGGGTGATCCACACGGATTTTGAACGGGGCTTCATCAAGGCCGAAGTCGTTTCCTACGAGCACCTGGTTGAGGCGGGATCGCTCCCCGAGGCCCGCGCGCGGGGCTGGGTTCGGATGGAGGGCAAGGATTACGTCATGGCTGACGGCGATGTCGTGGAGTTCCGGTTCAATGTCTAGCCAAGAAAAGTGACATAGGTCACTTCATATGGGTGCTACCGGTAACGGGCGGGTCCGCATACCCTTGAAGGGTGACTGAGGACACCGAGACGGTGCTGCCGGACGAATCGAAGCTCCCAACGTGGGACGAGATCTCTCCCGACACGCTGCGGCGTGCCTCGACGGAGTCGACTCCTCGTCGCGAGCCCAAGTTGCAGGGTCTTTTCGACGCGCAGCCTGGGGCGGACGGGGAGGAGGCGGAGGTAGAGGAGCCTCGGCGCCAATCGCGCGGGACCGTCGTCGAGTCTGGTTTGGAGTGGTTCTCCTTTACCCTCGGCGTTCTCCTCGGGGTGGCGTCGAGCCTGGGGGCTTTCCAGTGGTCCGGCGGCAAGTTGGGGCCGTTCGTCGCGGTGCCCGCGATTGTCTTGGCCGTGCCCTTGATCTTCACCCGACGCAAGGATCTTCGATCGGTCGCGTATGGTCTCCTCACGTCGCTCCCGACCGCTCTCGCCCTGGGTCTCGCGCTTTGGTTCTTCGCGATGTCCTAGTGGTGTGAGGATTTTCCGCTGAGGCCTTAAGGTGGAGCCCATGTTCCGTATCGCGCTTCCGTACGGGGCGCTCGCGTTTCTTGGCTTCTTCGTTGGAGCAACGGGAACCGTGGGCCACCGCTACCAACCCTACTGGGGATCCGTCCTCGTGTTGGGAGTTGCGCTATCGGCTGGAATCTTCGCACGGGCATGGAGGTCGTGGATCGGACTTCTGGTCTACAGTCAGGCCTGGGTTGCCACCGTGCTTTTCCTGAACTTCTACACTCCGCCGAGTGGCTCGGTTTTGATCGTTGACGACACGTTGGGGAAGGTTTGGTTCCTTGGAGGCGTTGTCGCAGTTGTTATTCCCGCCTTTGTCCCTCGACGTTTCATGATGGAGGCCTCGATTGTCGAACGATAGTGTCGAGCAGGACAAGGGCGGCGCTCCGCGCGGGGGTGCCGCGGGAGCGTTCACCGCTGGTGTGCGTGCGGTAACGTCCGCCCTCGGTAAGGGAGCGAAGGCGACCGGCCGAGTGGTCTCGTCCGGGGGACGCGTCGTGCGTGATGCCGCGGGTTCGGTCGTTGGGAGATCGAGTTCCAGCAGGTTGGCGCGGAGGGAAGCCCGAGTCGAGGCCGCGCGTGCGGCGGCCAAGGAGCGAGCCGCAAGCATCCTTGGCGAGGGCACAGCGTCGAGCCC
>CAZMCU010000089.1:0-3205 GCA_964564915.1 uncultured Demequinaceae bacterium
AAGGAGTGCGCGACGCGTTCGACGTCACGCTCAAACCCGAGCCCGTGCTTGTCGGGGTCGACCTCTAGCCCTTCGCACCGGCTTGCGGTGGGGGTTCGCGCTCCCCGCCTCGCCTCAAACCGAGCACATGGGGGCCCGAACCTCGCGGTCCGGACCCCCGTGCTGAGTGCTTCGACGGGTGCGCGCTCGCGCCCGTCCTGTTTCTATTCCGTTGTGACAGCCTCAATGATGTTGACCTTCGAGGCGCGCCAGGCTGGCACGAGAGCGGCAACAATCCCCGCCGCAATGGCGAGAATGGCGTAGACGATCAGCCACATTGTCGGAATGACGGGTGCCGAGAATCCGAACGACGCGAGTGCGGTAACGAGGGCTGCCCCGAGACCGACGCCAAGGGCCATACCCACAAGTGCACCGAACACCGCGATCGCCACCGATTCGAGCGTGATCATCACCCAGATCGACCGGCGACGAACTCCGACCGCGCGCAGCAGGCCGATCTCCCTCGTCCGCTCCGTGACGGAGAGGAAAAGAGTATTCGCGACTCCGAGGACGGCGATCAGAAGCGAGGCCGAGAGCATCACGGTGATGATCAAGAGCATCGCGTTGAAGAAGTCGTTCATCTGCTTCACCAGAGCATCCGGTTCGGTCACTTCCAGCAGCGGGAATTCCTCGAGATTTGTCTCGATCGCCGCGACAACCGTGGGGAGGTCCGCACCCGGGTCGATGTTTGCGAGGAGCATGTAGTTGACGATGTCCCCGTCCAGTTCCCGGGCCGTGTTTCCCGACACAAGCAAATCGAAGTCGCCTTCGAGGTCGTATGTGCCGGTAACGCGTAGCGTGAGTGTGCTGTCGACACCTTCGATCGTGATGCGATCCCCGGGGTGATACCCCAGGGCCTCGATCCGCGGGGCAACGTACACGCCATCGTCCAGTTGATCGATTCCGGGGGTAGTCGGTCGAACGTAGGTCTCGTCGGTGGTAGCAGGATCGATACCGCCCAGGAAAACGTCCTGACCGTCGACGGTCACAAAGCCGAACTGGGTGACCGAAATCAGGGCTACACCCGGGGTGTTGGCCACGGCCTCTTGTGCGGTAGGACTGACGTCGGTCATCGCGCCCGAGAGCATGTCACCGGAGACGATGACGTCCGCTACGACCTGGTTCTCCATCTGCTCGCGAGCCGTGACCTTGAACGTCTCGGTCAAGGTCGCCACAAGAGAAAGCAAGAGGACACCGATCATCAAGGCGGTTGCGGTGACACCCGCGCGCCGAGGCTCCCGCTTGACGTTGCCGAGGGCGAGCCGACCGTTGACGCCGAATACTCGACCAACCGCACCACGAAGTCCATCCGCGATCCAGGTGAGGAGTTGTGCCGAGAGAAGCGCGACACCGAGCACCAGCAATGCGGCGCCTACCCCCACCCAGATTCCCGGTTGGTCGACGGTTGCGTACAGACCGGTGAAGACGAGCCCCAGCGCAACCACCGACATCCCTCCTCCGACCGCGTTCCGCAGGCGAAGGGGCTTGTGGGACGCCGTCCCGGCTTCGCGAAGGGCCTCCATGGGGGAGATACCAGACGCGTGAACTGCGGGAAGGATCACCGAAACAAGGGTGACAAAGTAGCCAACGCCGAGTCCCCACAAGATCGCGGCAAGCGGAAGATGCGCGACCCCGAGGTCGATTCCCATACCAGCCCCATTGACGAGTTGGATGAGTCCGAAAGCCAAGAGGTAGCCCACCGCGATACCGAGAGCGGACGCGACCGTCGCGACGATAAACGCTTCAAGCAGGATCTGCTTGCGCACCTGAGAGGCTCGGGCGCCGAGAGCGCGAACCAATCCGATCTCCCGTGTGCGCTGGGTGACGATGATCCGGAACGTATTCGCGATGATGAAGCCACCGACGAATACCGAGATTAATGCGAACACGAGCGTGAAGATGTCGACGTATCGAAGACCTTCACGAACCGACTCTTGTTGGTCGGCGATGATGTCGGCGTTCGAGATCGCGACGATGTCATCGGGAAGGATCTTCTGGATGTCGGCGGCAACGGTGTCGATATTGGCGCCGTCGGTCACCTTGATCCTCAACTCCTGGTACTCGTCGCCGATGTCAGCGAGAGCACGGGCGTCATCAAGAGTGAACTGAAGCAGTATGGCGCCACTCAGGTCGTTCGTCTTTCCGAACCAGGTCGAACCGACGATCTCGTACCTGTTGATTCCCGTGTCCGTTGCGACGAGCAGGGTGTCGCCGATCGCATAGTGGAGCCGGTCGAGGCCATTGGCGTCGACCGTGACCTCACCGGACGAGGCAACAGCGCGGCCGTCAACGAGGCTCATGAGTCCGAGTTCGGGGTCGTCTTGCCAGTTGAAGAAGAGGTTCGGTGCCCCGGTCTGGGGTGGAAGTTCACCGTCGGGGGTCAGGATCGTGACGATACCGCCAACTCCCCCGACCGCATCCGCGACGCCGTCGATCTGACGAACGTCATCGAGAAGAGACGAGGGAAACGGGTTACCGCTCGTGGAGTCGAAATTGAACGACCCTTCCTGCCCCACCGTGATGTCGGAGCCCGAATAGATTTCATCGATCATCTCGGTGAACTGACGGTCGATCGCCGCGGTGAAGCAGTGGATGGTCACGACGAGGCCTACACCGAGCATGACCGAAATTGATGTGAGGATGAGCCGTTTCGGATTGTGCTTGACGGCTTTCCATGCGAGTCGCAACATGCGTTACGACCCCATCTTCTTCATGCGGTCGAGGACCTTCTCCGCCGTCGGAGCTTCCATGTGGTCGACGATCTTGCCATCTTCGAGGAAGAGGACCTTGTCGGCGTAGGCGGCGGACGCGGGGTCGTGGGTGACCATGACGATCGTCTGGCCGAAGTCGCGCACGGCCCGACGCATGAAGGTCAGCAACTCGGCGCTCGACTTCGAGTCGAGATTCCCCGAGGGCTCATCGGCGAAGATGATCTCCGGTTGGGCCACGAGGGCCCGGGCCACGGCGACGCGCTGCTGCTGACCACCGCTGAGCTCGGACGGCAGGTGGGTGAGGCGATCGCGTAGGCCGAGGACGTCGACGATCTGGTCATACCACTCTTCGTTCACGGGGCGTCCGGCGATGTCCAACGGAAGGCGAATGTTCTCCCGAGCGGTGAGCGACGGGATGAGGTTGTACGCCTGGAACACGAAGCCGATGTGGTCGC
>CAZMCU010000090.1:0-3007 GCA_964564915.1 uncultured Demequinaceae bacterium
GGGGTCAAGGGGTCGCAGGTTCAAATCCTGTCAGCCCGACCAACGTTTCGACACGAACGACAGGGATAGAACCTGCGGGGTCGGTCCCTTCTGCTGGTGGGCTAGGCTTCGACCAACTGACGCCGAGACGCTGGGAGGTCGCAGGTGAATCGCAAACGAATCGTGCGGTGGAGCGCGGTTGGCGTGGCAGTGGTCGCGCTGGGGGCATATGTGGAAGTGGGCGAGTGGATTCCCGGCCCCAAACCGACTCATCCCAGCGGTTCGTGGTTGGTCGTTGACGAGGACCACAGCTCGATCGAACCGGACTATGGAGAGATCAGTGTCTACTCGGTCAGGCGAGACTCGGCGAAATTCGAGATCTACCTCGGACACAGCAACTGGGAGAGTGCCTCGGTGCGGGTTGGCGAGACCGCTACCTTGGCGGGCGTGACCATCACCTTGTGTGACACGTGGGTCAACAGGTGGGCGTACATCGGTGAGGGCTGGTCCGGCGAAACGGGTGGAGTCATCACTAACGGGTCGCGCGCGTACTACGTGCAATCACACGACGGCACCACGCCCGTATGTCCCTAGGCACGGCTAGTTCAGGCGAGCGAAGGCTCCACAACGGGCAACTTTCCTAGAAGCCAATCGAGGGCCTGGCGCGCCGACCACCCCTGCGGGAAGAGGGAGAGGAGGCGACGAGGTCCCTCGAGATCCTCGCCGAGCGTCACGAGCGGCTCCTCCAGGCATCCGTCGCTTCGCTCCTGCCCCAGACCCACGTTCGCCATGAGGGCGTTGCAGAGGCACCCGCGACCGACGGTCTCCTCGGTGGCGCCTCCCTTGCGAGCGAAGTCCTCGACTGGTTCGGCGGCACAGCGGTAGGCGATATTGCCATCCGGGTCCACGAACGGAGTCCCCAGAAGGCCTATGTCACACCGTCGAGAGCGAAGCGCCATTCTCTCCTCGTCCGAGAGTGTCATCGGGAGCTGAGCGACCTTGAATGGGAAACCCGTGGGCGACACGAGAGGCAGCGTCTTGACGGTCAGCGTGCCGTCACGAATTCCGTCGATCGCGCGCTCCCGCAACGTGTTGTCGAGCCCGGAATCATGGCTGAGTGCGAACAAGGTTCCCGCCTGTATGCCCTGGGCTCCCTGTGACCTAGCTGCGAGGAGCCCCTCGGGCGTACCGACGGCGCCGGCGAGCCAGAACGGCAGTTCGCATGAGGCGACCAGGGCGATGTCGGCGTCGTCACGCGGTCCGAACACCGGTTGACCGGACCCGTCGAGGATGAGCTGACCGCGAGGCGGCGCGTTATGGCCCCCGGCGCGTGGTCCTTCGATGACGAAGCCATCCGGACGTGTACGGTCGTTCTTCGCCAGGTGCGTGGCGAGAATATGCGCCGAGACGATGGCGAGAAAGGTCGGGCGCTTGAGGCGTGCGGGGGTGGTGCCCAGGAGTTGGACCGGATCCAGGTCGACGGTAAGGGTACCGGGCTCCGCACCGGTCACGTCCACAGGAAAGGCGACCTTTTTATGCTCGGCGAGATCGTCGAGCAGGGGTGGGATGTTCCGCGGGATGCCCGCACCCACGAGCACGTAGTCCACCCCAGCGAGCATCGCGCCATATGCCGCCGCGGGTGTCGCCATCTGGATCTTCTCCAGGTAGTTCACGCCCACCTCACCGTCGTGCCCCTCCTTGGCGAGCCACACCTCCACGAAGTTCGCTACCACGATGAGCTCCTGGGCGCGGCGACGCTGATTGACCGTGATACGCGGCACGCTGGAGTACGCCGCCCCGGTCTTGCGGCCGTTCGGCAAGAAGTACCGGTCGCGGATGCGAGCGGCAATGGCGGAGACGGGGAAGGCGGCGAGGGCCCGGCGAATGGCCCCTCCCCGGTCGCCGTCCTGGAGCCGACGAGCGAGAACGGTGTCGAGACCGGTTCCGGAGACGACGCCCAGTTGACCGCTTCGCGCCACCGCAGAGGCTAGGCGCCAAGAAGACACCGCGACCCCCATGCCGCCTTGGATGACTCGTGGTAGGGAGTGACGGCGCTGACCGTTCGGCGCTACAACTGCGCCCATGATTAACCTCTCGATGATTTCGTAACAGCCTAATCTACGTTTGCGTAGGTTGGGTAATGCGGGGCGGTGGTAGGCGCATTGTCGGGATGGCTGTGACAGCGCGATCACGCCGCGCTAGGGTCGACAGGACATCATCAACAGAAGGGGCCTGCCATGCCGGTCATCGCGATCATTGGAGCTGGCCCTGGCCTGGGGGTCTCTGTCGCGCGAAGGTTCGGTCGCGAGGGTTTCTCGATCGCACTCATCTCCCGGGATCAAACGAAGCTCGACACGTTGGCCGCTGACCTCCAGGCTGGTGGCTTGACCGCTCGCGGCTATGCTGCGGACGTCCTCAACCCTGCGGCGCTCGAGGACGCCCTCGCACGCGCAGCAGCCGATCTGGGGCCAATCATGTCGCTGCAGTACAGCCCCCTACCGTCGCGTGATTACCTCAAGCCGGTACTCGACGCCACGCCGGAGCTGGTGCTCGAGGCGCTGCGATTTTCGGTGCTCGGGCTCATCCATGCGGTGCGTGCCGTGTTACCCGGGATGCGCGAGACCGGCGGCAGCATCATCCTGGTCAATGGCGGAACCTCGGTGAAAGCACGTCATGATTTCGCCGGCACCTCGATCGCGTTTCCGGCGGAGAGCGCGTACGGCGAAATGCTCCACGACGCGCTCAAGGACGAGGGTGTCCGCGTCGTCCAGCTCGTGATCCCCGGTTCTATCCCGAGGCTGCAACTTGACAACGGCATCGACGATGTCGCGGACCGCATCTGGGGTCTCCACAGTTCCCCAGTCCCATTCCGCACGATGCTCATCCCGCTGGAGGAGGGCCGAGAGTAGGGGCCGCTCCGTCTGAGGGGAGAGGTGATCATCTACGACTGATCGCTCGGCTCGCCGGAAGCTCTACTCGTACGCTCCCGGTCGTCCTCGGCTTGCTCGCGCCCAGTCGCGGCTACGTC
>CAZMCU010000091.1:0-2941 GCA_964564915.1 uncultured Demequinaceae bacterium
TATACCTCGCACTTCTATGTATCGTGGTCCTATGTATATCCCCAAGGACCTCGTCGCGGCATCGGCCGCTCCCCTCGTCCTGGGCATCCTCGCGGAGGGCGAGAGTTACGGCTACGCGATCGTCAAGCGCGTCCGCGACTTAAGCGACGGCGAGATCGAGTGGACCGACGGCCTCCTCTATCCCCTCCTCCACCGGCTCGAGGACCTCGAGCACGTTGAGGGCACGTGGGGCACCGCGGAGAACGGCCGTAAGCGCAAGTACTACCGCATCACGCCCAAGGGGAGGGAATCGCTCGCGGAGCACCGACGCCAGTGGCAAGCCGTCGTCGGTGCGCTGCGCGGCACGTGGGGCGACGTTCGAGAGATGGCCAACGAGCGGTCGCGCGGTTGGCAGTACGGTTGGCGGTTGAACCCGATCGGAGGGTTGGCGACATGAAGAAGACGTTTGACCAGACGGGTTTCGAGGAGCAGATCGCGCAGTGGCGGACCTTCATCCTCGAACGTCGCGCCGTCGACGCACCCGACGCGGAGGAGTTGGAAGACCACCTCCGAAGCCAGATCGCCGACCTCGTCAAGGTCGGACTCTCCGACGACGAGGCGTTCCTCGTCGCCGTCAAGCGCATCGGCAGCCAGGACGCCCTTTCGCGGGAGTTTGCCCGCGTCCATTCGTCGCGCCTGTGGAAGCAACTCGTCCTCACGGGAGACGCCAAAGACGACTCCCGCCCGTCGCCGCGTCGCGAATTCTGGGTGGTCACGTGTCTTGCCGTCCTCGCGGCGATTGCCGTCAAGGTGCCAACGCTCTTCGGCCTCACGCTCGCGGACGACCCGGGTTTCTACCTTCGCAACGCTGGTCTTCTCGTCCTGCCGATGGTCACCGCCTACTTCGTGTGGAAGCGCACGCGGGTGAGCCGCGCGACCGGCGTCGGTTTGCTCTCGGGACGGATGATCGGCATTGTCGTCGGCGCGTTCGTCGTCGGCGCTATCGTCGCTAACGCCTACCCGTTCGAGGCGGGCGGTTCGACGGAGTTCCTGACCGCGCTCCACCTGCCGATCGTCCTGTGGCTCGTCATGGGCATCGCGTACGTCGGGGGCGAGTGGCGCTCCGGACCCAAGCGCATGGACTTCATCCGGTTCACCGGCGAGTGGGCCATCTACATGAGCCTCATCGCGCTTGGCGGGGGCGTCCTCACCGCGCTCACCGTCGGGACGTTCAACCTTCTCAACGTCGACGCGACGATCTTCACCCAGGATTGGCTGCTCCCGTGCGGAGCCGCGGGTGCGGCCGTCGTCGCGGCGTGGCTCGTCGAGGCGAAACAGGGCGTCATCGAGAACATGGCTCCCGTCCTGACGCGCGTCTTTACCCCCTTGTTCACCCTGCTCCTCCTGGCCCTCCTCGGCACGACCCTGTGGAACATGCTGGACGTGTCGCTCGACCGCGACGCGCTCATCGTCGTCGACGCCCTGCTCGTCTTCGTCCTCGGGCTCGTTGTGTATACGGTGTCCGCGCGCACGGGGTCGGACAAGGTGCTCTTCATCGACCGCGTGCAATTCACGCTCGTCATCACGGCATGGGCGCTCGACGGACTCGTGCTTGCCGCGACGCTCGCCCGGATCTCCGAGTGGGGGTGGAGCGCCAACAGGACGGCCGCGCTCGGGGTCAACCTCGTCATCCTCGCGAACCTCTCGTGGACCGCGTGGGTCTCCCACGTCATGCTCCACAACAACTGCCCGTTTGCCCGGCTTGAGCGGTTCCAGACGTGGTACGTGCCCGTCTACCTCGTCTGGGCTACCGCGGTTGTCGTCGTGTTGCCCCCGCTGTTCTCGTTCTCCTGACGACGACCCGTACGACGGGAACCTCGCGCCCGCTTGCGGCGTGACCAACATCACCGAGACGGTTCCGCTATCCTCCAATACCCTGGGCCCATGGCAGTTCCCTCCGTCGCGATCGTTTCGGATAGCGCCGCCGCCCTCCCCTACGGGCTTCAGGCGAAACACCATATCCACGTGGTCCCCCTCCACCTGCAAATCGGCCACGAGGTATTCACCGAGGGCGTCAACATCAGCGCACCCCGCGTCATCGACGCCCTCCTCGACGGCCGACGCGTGCGAACCTTCGAGGCGCCCGTTGCCGAATTGTCGCGCGCCTATCGTGAGTGCGCCGAAGCCGGGGCGACTCACATTGTCTCGATCCACATGTCGAGCACGATCACCGAAATGGTCACGCACGCCGAGGAGGCGGCGGCAACGTCGCCGATCCCCGTCACCGTCATTGACAGCGGAACCATGTCGATGGAGCAAGGGTTCATCGTCCTCGCCGCTGCCGCGGTGGCCGGCTTTGGAGAAACACCCGAGGTCGTTGCCGCCGCCACGATGCGCGCGATGCAGAACACGAGGATGCTCTTCACGGTCTCGACCCTCGACTACGTCCACCGCGATGGGCAGATCCCCGGCCTCATCAAGTTCCTCGGCAACTCCATGAACCTTCGCCCGATCCTCGCGGTCCGGGACGGCAAGGTCAAGGTGATCGGCAAGGAGAGGGAGACGGGGCCGGGACGCGAGCGCGTGCGCTCGGAGATTCAGGCATACGCGGCGACGCTCACGCGACCCGCCGTCGCCTACGCTCTCGTGGGGGGAAGCGCAACGGACGAAGGCCTCGCGATCGAGACGACGGGGTTTGCGATGGAGGAGTCACCCGGAGCGAGCATGGCGGCTCACGCGGGACCGGGCACCTACGTGGCGGCGGCGTCCGACATGCCACCCGAGTTCATGCTGACGCTCTAGCCATCGCGTCAAAGCCTTGCTCACAGTTTCGAGGCGCCGCTAGCGACCCCTCGAGGACCGCAATCGGTGGTGGGAGCCAGCCCGTGGGGGTTGCTTGCTAAACGGGTTCCCCGCCCACTCCCGAGTTCCTTTGGGTGTCGGGCGAGGCAACGGTGGACGC
>CAZMCU010000092.1:0-2935 GCA_964564915.1 uncultured Demequinaceae bacterium
AGGACCTTTCACGTTGCGCGCCGAGCGAGGGTGGGCGAGGATGGGGACATGAAAACTAAAACCCTGACCGCAATTGCGGCAACGCTCCTCGCCCTGACCGCCTGCTCCTCCGGTGGCGCGTCGAACGACACCCCGGGAGACAACAACCCCCCCGGGGCCAACCCCCCCGGCGCCAACAACAACCCCGCCGCCCCCGGCGACTTCTGCGGGGCGCTCGAAGCGTGGGGCACCTCCCAGAACACCACTAGCGACGCACAAAGCGCGATGGACGATGCCCTCGAAGGCGTAACCGACCCGACCGACCCCGCCGCAGTCGCGGCAATACAGGCCTGGGGCGTAGAAATGAAAGCCAACTCCGAGGAGGCTGTGGCGGACCTTCAGGCCGCCAAGGCTTCGGTTAACGACCCGGAGGTCAAGGCTGCCATCGACACGATGATCTCGATGTACACGGACTACACCATTCCGATGGCGGAAGCGGCGATCAGCACGAACGACATCTACTCCTGGGCGATGGCGGCATCGATGTCCTTCGACGCGGATGCGTTGGAGACCCTCATGACCGACGCTTCTAACGCCGCAACCGTCTTGTCCCAATACACCTACGAGCACTGCTCCGGATCGTAATCGTCCATCGACCGGTACTCCACCGTGGGACGTCCCCCCTTTCGCCTCGCGCGGACGGGGGGGCGTCCCCTTTTTCCGCGCTTAAGCGCGGCACCCTAGCGAACCTCGTCTCCAACGAGTAGCGTTTTCGCTCAGGAGGGACTATGTCTATCGCTCGCCCCATTTCGGCCATTGCCGCGTTGCTTCTCCTTTCGCTCACCGCGTGCTCTCCCACACCCGAAACGACTCCCACCCCATCGCCCTCTCCTTCCCCCTCACCGTCGGCGTCGCCGTCCACGATCGTGACCCCTTCTCCGAGCGCGTCTGTGAGCCCCTCTCCGTCGCCCAGCGTGATGGCGAGTTGCCCGGAGTGGTCGGAGGGGATGCCCGCGATCGACTTCAACCGCTACTACGGTGTCTGCGTCGGAATGCCCTTCGTCGCTATCGACATCTCGGGAAGCGCGTCGTGTCCGTGGTATGCGGCGGTCGACGGCGACGACACGCTCGGCTGGTATGTTTCCGCGCTCTCCTCACCTGACGACCCTGGAACCGAAATCTGGTTCTTCCGGATGCAATGGATCCTCCTTCCCCCGTCGGCCGCCGTCGCCTACGACCTACCCGCGACGCCCGAGGGGATCACGATTGGAAGCACGGAAGAAGCTCTCATGGACGCCTACCCCACCGCCGTGACGATGCTCATCGATGACATCTCTCGTGGCCCTCGAGACGAACGCGTGGTAGCCGGACCGGACGGTAACTCCTATGTCTTCGATATCACCGACGGTCGCGTCTCGGAGATCACGTGGGGCCAGCGCCTCTCCCAGGGCCAGAACGGCGAACTCTGCGCCCTCTAGTCCGCGCCCTCTAGCCCGACCCCCCGGCCGGTCTCGCCGCTGGAGACCCCGGCGGACTACGCTGGACACATGAGGCTCCTGTTCATCGGTGGGACCGGGCTCATCTCATCGGCGTGTGTGACGCTTGCGCGCTCGCGTGGTCACGACCTGACCCTCGTCACGCGGGGGAAGACCTCCCCATTCCCCGGCCCACCACGGAGCCGCCTTATCGTGGTCGACGCCACCAACCCCGACGCGCTTCGGGCCGCCCTCGAACGGAACGCCTTGGGGGAGAGGTTCGACGCCGTCGTGCAGTTTGTCGCGTTCGAGCCGGGGCACGTGGCAGACGACGTGGTGACGTTTGCCCCCCGAACCGACCAATACGTCCTGGTGTCGACAGCGGCAACGTATCGGCCGTTGGAAAGGTTCTTCCTGCAGGCGGAGACAGCGGAACAACAGAACGACACCTGGGAGTACGCCCAGAAGAAGATCGAGGCGGAGCACGAGTTGCGGTACTACGCCGAGGCTGCGGGGTTACCGTTCACGATCGTGCGACCCGCGTACACGTACGGTCCATCGAAGATTCCCGGCTACGTGTGGAACTCGGAACATCCGTGGACGCTCGTCGACCGGATGCGCAGCGGAGCGGACATCATCGTTCCCGGCGATGGAACCACGGCGTGGACGCTCACGCACGTGCGCGACGTGGCGGAAGGCCTGCTCGGCCTCTTGGGGAACGAGAAGGCGCTCGGGCGCTCCATCAACATCACCTCGGATGAAGCCCTCACGTGGGAGGGCATCCATCGCACCATCGCTAGGGCCGCGGGGCTCACCGACGAGCAATACGAATCGCAGGTGGTTCACGTCCCCACGGACGCCATCGTGGCTGCCGACCCCTCGTGTCAAGGCTCCCTCCGGGGCGACAAGATGCATAACAAAGTGGTGGACACGACGATTCTGCGCTTGCTCGTCCCAAGTTTCCGGGCGAGAATCCCGTTCTCCAAGGGGATCCTGGAGTGCCTCGAGTGGTTCGAAGCCGATCCCGCCCGGCAGACCGTGGACGCCCAAGCGAACAAGCGTCTGGACCACCTGGGTCGCACGTATCGGGCGGCGCTCCGCGACGCCGCGTCAGCGCCGGGACGCCAACCCCGGCGACGCAAGACCGACCGCAGCTCCACGGAAGACGACACCAAAGGCGCAGGGAATGTGGGGGAGACCACCCGAGCGGACACGGTGAAGGTCGTCCCCACCTCGAAGGACTAGGCCCCTGCCGATCCTTCGCCCGATGGCACCGATGAACTCGGTGACGGAGCGTTGCCCCCCGCGTTCTGTTCGCCGCTCGTCGCTGTGATCGCCGCCCACGTGAGCGCCGCCGCCGCGAGAACCGTCCCGGCGATCGTCCCCACCGCTCGCCACCCGGGTCGCTCGAACAGCGATTCCATGCCCACTCCCTCGCTCCCTCGACCATCCTACGGCGCGACGAGCGAAACCCCACGTCG
>CAZMCU010000093.1:0-2877 GCA_964564915.1 uncultured Demequinaceae bacterium
GCTGCCGACGAGACGGGCAGTTCCGCGGACGCTTCGTCGATCGCCACATGGGGAAGCACGCGGTCGAGCCAGCGGGGAATCCGCCAGTTGGAACTGCCAATGAGGCGCATGAGAGCGGGGACGAGCGCCATGCGGATGATGAACGCGTCGACGAGCACCGCCGCGGCGAGTCCCAGCCCGAACAGCTTGAGCATGCGCGAGTCGGAAACCGCGAAGCCGGCGAAGACGACGATCATGATCGCGGCGGCGGACACGATGACGCGGCTGACCTCGGCGTGGCCCGCGCGTACGGCCTTGGTGTTGTCGTGGCGGATGTGCCACTCCTCCGCGATGCGGGTGACGAGGAAGACCTGGTAGTCCGTCGATAGACCGAAGAGGAGGGCGAAGACGACGAGCGGGAAGAACGATTCGATGGGTCCACCGCCACCCGTGCCGAGGAAGCTCGCACCCCAGCCCCACTGGAAGATCGCCACGATGACGCCGAAGCCCGCGGCGATGCTCAGGAGGTTCATCACCGCCCCCACGGCCGGGATGGCGAGGCTACGGAACGCAACGACCGTCAGGAGCGCACCGAGGAGGATGACGACGACGAAGAACGCGGGTAGCGCGGAGTTGATCGCGTCGGCGAAGTCACCGAAGATCGGGACGACGCCGCCGACATGGACGCCGACGAATTGCGCCGCCGCGAGCGGGGCGTACTGGTCGCGGATGCGGTGGACGAGGTCGGCGGTCGCGGCATCCTGAGGGCTCGTCGTGGGGATGACCTGGATGATTGCGGCGTCCCCGGTCGCGTCGGGGTAGGGGCCGACCATCGCGGCGACGCCGGGGTCGGTCGCGAGCGCACCGAGGAACGCGGCGAGTTGCGGGGGTGGCGACGCCGTGGCGGGGTCGGCCGTCATCATCGCGGCGACGTCGAGCGGGTTGTCGGTCAGGTCGAGCGCGACGAGCAGTGGACCGTTGAAACCCGGACCGAAGCCCTCGGCGAGCATGTCGTAGGCTTCGCGCGTCGTCGTCCCGGCGGGGTCGTTGCCCTGATCCGCGGAGCCGAGGCGCAACCCCGCGACGGGCCATGCGAGGGCGGCAAGCAGAACCACCGCGGTGGACGCCACCCAGACGGGGTGGCGGGAGACAAATACCGCCCACAGGCCATAACGCCCCGCGGGGTGCTCCGTGGGTTTCTTGCCGCGAGCCAAGATCCCTCGCGTCTTGGTGTCGAGGACGCGGGTTCCCGCGAGCCGCATCATCGCCGGGAGGAGGCTGATCGCCGCGAGGACGGTGAAGAAGACCGTGATACCCGCGCCGATCGCGAGGCCGGTGAGGAGGCCGAAGCGCGGGACAAGCATGCCGATGAGGCCGATGACGACGGCGCCGCCGGCGAAGAGAACGGCGCGACCCGCCGTCGCGATCGAAGCGACGATCGACTCGTCGACCCCAAGGCCGCGCATGAGACCGGTGCGATGGCGGTTGAGGATCAGCAGTCCGTAGTCAATGCCGACGCCGATCCCGAGGATCGCGCCGATGATGGGCGCGTAGAGGATGATGTCCATCCCGTGCGCGAGGAGCGACACCGTGCCCAAACCCATACCGACGGACACGAGGCCGGAGAGGACGGGAAGGGCCATCGCGGTAGCCGATCGGAATGCGAGGAAAAGGATGAGGGCGGCGACGAGGACACCGAAGCCGTCGGTCAGCCCGATCGCCGGACGATTGAGTTGCCCGATCCCGCGGCCACCGACCGCGACGGTCAGCCCGGGGTCGTCGACGGACTCGACAGCCGTGACGATCGTGCGGATGTCCGATGTCGGCACGGTGAAACTCTCCGTCGCGTATGAGATGACGCCGTACGCGACGGTGCCCGTCGGGCTCACCTGGCCGGGCGCGGCGCCGTCGAAGGGAAGCGTGACCGCGACGACGCTGTCGAGCGACGTGATGGTCGCTGCAACGCCTTCGATCGCCGTCCGGACCGCGGGGTCGTCCCAACTCCCGTTGTCCACCTTCCACACGATCTGGTCGACGGCGGCGTTCCCCATGGTCGGGAAGCGCTCGGCGAGCAGGTCGGAGGCGGCCTGCGCATCCGTACCCGGCAGCGAGAAGTTGCTCGAATACGCGTCGCCCGCGGTGGTCGAAGCGATGGTGACGCCAGCAAGGGCGAGAATCCAGGCGCCGATGATGAGGAGGGGACGGGCGACGGAGAGTCGGGCGATGCGCTTCATGTGAGTTACCTTACCTTCCAGTAAGTCAAATATAAACGAGCGGTAAGGTATCTCACATCTCGATGTCGAGATGGAGGGAGATGAACGCCAAAGCGATGGAGATCGACGGTCGCCGAACCGACACCCACGCGCGCATCCTCGATGTCGCGTCGCGGCAGTTCCGGGAGCACGGCTACTCGGCGACGAGCCTCAAGGACATCGCCGCCGAGCTCGGAGTGACCAAGGCCGCGCTCTACTACCACTTCGACTCGAAGACCGCGATCCTTCGCGCGCTCATGGAGCCGATTTTCTCCGCTATCGAGGTCATCCTGGCGGGGGACGTCGACTGCTCAACGGTTCAGGGGCGCCGCGACTACCTCGTCTCCCTCATCGAGACGTTCGATGCCGCCGGTCCGGTCGTGGCGTCGGTTGCCATCGACCCGCGTGCCACGGCCGACATCATGGAGACGATCTCGACCTCGACGCTCATCGAGCGGATCGCGGCGCATCTGGTCAAGGGCCTCGTTCGCGAGGGTCGGGTCGGACGCGAGGTGGCCGTCTTGCGCGTCGCCGGTGCACTCAACGCCATCCAGGGGATGATCGACGCGTGGGTCCACGAGTCGCGCGGCGCGACGTCGATGGATCAGGGCACGCGGAACCTCATGATCGCGGTAGCCGCCGCCGC
>CAZMCU010000094.1:0-2822 GCA_964564915.1 uncultured Demequinaceae bacterium
GATGAACATGGTGCGTTCCTCTTCGGTGAAGTTGATCGGGCGAACAGATACTTCTCGCCGTGATCCTGCTCCGCTCTCGCCATCCGTGCTAAACTGTTAGTTGTCTAGCGAACTATTTCCCGTTCATGCGACCAGCGCTGGTCGCGTTTGGGAGGTCTGATGACCTCAGTTCGACCCACGACCGAAAGCAGCGTCCCACACGACAATCGCGAGGTATCGCTCTTTCTCAACGTCTACCGCGCGCCGCGGGCGATACGCCCCGACCGCGCCGACACCTAACTTGGCACCCCGACGAGGGCGCCTTGACCTCACGCGACCGAAGCACTTGATCGCAATGGGGTTCGCAAGGCTACATCTGTAGCACCAATCAAAGGATTGTTCTATGAGTAGAAACACTTCGCTTGGAGTCATTGGTGGGGCGCTGATCGTTGTTGCGGCCTTCCTCACCGGGACAGGATTCGATTTCAACGCACACGCGCTCGACAACACCGTATTGCTCGTCCTCTTCCTGGCCGGGCTCTTCGTCGCCCTACTGTGTGTTCTGGGCAAACCAGCACTCGCCTCGTACCCAGCGGGAGCGGCGGCCACCATCGCATTGATCTGGATCATCGATCTGGTCAAGTCCGACACCGACTTCACCGTCCAGTTGGTCGTGCTGATCATCGGTGTTCTCCTCGCCCTGATGGCGACGATTTCCAACAGACGGGTTCGCGACTAGCGGATCGCTCGTGGCTGACGCGCATCAACGTGAAAAGGCCACCAGATGTTCGCGAAGAATCGCGCCTACAGGTGCGGCCCGCGAACGTCAGTAAATGCACACATGCGCATACGCATACACAAAGGAGCATGGCATGAGTAAGAAAAGCAACACCCGACAACTCGGCATCGTCGGTGGCGTTCTGATCGCCATCACGGCACTTCTCACGGGAAACGGTCTTAATTTCTCTACCGATGGACTCGGGCATCCCACAACCCTGGTCCTGTTCGTTGCTGGCCTCGGAGTCATCTTCTTCCTCCTAACGGGGAAGATGACCTGGGCCATCTACAGCACCATCGCGGCAGCCACCATCGCCCTGATCTGGATACTCGGCGTGATCATGGATGGCGCCGATATCAGCCTGCAACTGATCCTGTTGGTGATCGGTGTCATCCTCGCGCTCTTGGCGACGACCTGGCATCACCGGGGCTAGCTAGACAGTTGACTGTCGTTCGCTGAAACGTAGCGACGAAAGTCAGAAGAACGCACGGTGGGTCTCGTCCTCGGACGGGGCCCACCGTTGGCCGTCACGGCGTCACCCAAGCCGACATGACGCCCCCATCCTCATCCCCCGAAGCAACCCAACCGGCGGCAATCCGTTGGGGGCTGCTAGCGTGACCCCCAAGACGGCACTCTCCGCGAAGGCTCTGGGTGAGCGCAAAGGGTCGGGTGGACGTCGTCTGAATGGCGTTTCGCTCGCCTACCTCGGGAAGGTGCCCCCATGGAAAGTTCAACGGTCAAGTCCGTCTATTCGTTCGTCGTCGCTACGACACCGCTCCTCGATCTCAAGACCGATATCGGGAGGGTGTTGTTTAGCCAGTGTCACGCCTACTCGTGCCAACAACTCAGCGCGGGTGATGCCGAGTTCAAGCGACTCTACGACCAGGTGGACAGCAACAACCCTCCGCACACGTTGGGCTCGGGAGTGGCCGAGTCTGCCGAGGCTTTCGCTCCAGCCTTCTCGGGCTGGCTCGAGCAACAGGGACTTGACCTCAAGGCCGACAACAAGAAGATCGCCCTCTTCAGCGGTGACGCTCAGAACCCGAACGACGGAAGTGCGTTTCAGTGGTGCGTTTTCGTCTACTTCGACCTCAGCGACTAGACCAGCGGCGGCGCCCCAGGACTGATCGACTCTGTACGCTGGAAACCTGAAAAGGCGCCCATTCCCGCGGAGGCAAATCATGACGGCAACACCCTGGGTTAAACGAGCGAGCAAGGCCGTTGACGCGGAGGATCTCGCCGCGATCGATCGGTGGTGGCGGGCCAGCAACTACCTCAGCGTCGGCCAGATCTACCTGCTCGACAACCCGCTCCTGCGCGAGCCGCTGACGCGCGACCATGTGAAGGCGCGGCTCGTGGGCCACTGGGGCACCACGCCGGGGCTGAACTTCCTGTATGCACACCTGAACCGGATGATCCGCGATCGTAGCCAACCCACGATGTATGTCATCGGCCCGGGTCATGGCGGACCGGCGCTGGTGGCTGGGAGTTTCCTCGACGGTACCTACACCGCGACGTACCCGGACATCTCCGACGACGAGGCGGGCATCCAGCGCCTGTTCAAGCAGTTCTCGTTCCCCGGGGGCATTCCCTCGCACGTGGCTCCAGAAACGCCCGGCTCCATTCACGAGGGTGGGGAGCTCGGTTACGCGTTGAGCCACGCCTACGGGGCCGCCTTCGACAACCCCAACCTGCTCGTCGCGGCGATCGTTGGCGACGGAGAAGCCGAGACGGGCCCGCTCGCCACCAGTTGGCACTCCAACAAGTTCATCAACCCGGCCAGCGACGGCGTCGTGCTCCCGATCCTGCACCTCAACGGCTACAAGATCGCCAACCCCACGGTCCTGGCGCGCATCGGCGACGACGAGCTCGATTCGCTCATGCGTGGGTACGGCCACCAGCCGCATTTCTTCGTCGCCGGCTTCGACGACGAGGACCATCTGGAGATCCACCGCCGCTTCGCCGCCGTGCTCGACGAGGTGATGAACGAGATCGCCGCCATCAAGGCGAAGGCGGCGAAGGACCCGCTGATGGACCGGCCGATGTGGCCCATGATCGTGATGCG
>CAZMCU010000095.1:0-2551 GCA_964564915.1 uncultured Demequinaceae bacterium
CCGGCCGACGCGAGGAACGCGGCGGGGTCGGGGAAGGCCGGGATCGCGGAGGAGGTGGCGTCAGCCGAGGAGGCGGCGCCAGCGGAGGAGGTGGACGCGGCACCGCCAGTAGCGGCCACGCGCAGCGGCGCGGACTCGGGCCACGCCGCGTGGTGCACCGACCCCTCGCGCCACCAACTCCACACCTCCTCGGTCGAGAAGGGCAGTACAGGCGCGAACAACCGCAGGAACGTGTCGAGCGCAATCGTGAGCGCGGCCCGCGCCGACGCCGCCCCGGGGGAGCAGGCCCCGAACGCGTCCACCGGTTCGCCGGGGGCGACCCCGTCGTAGGCTCGCGCCTTGACGAGCTCGAGGTAGTCGTCGCAGAACGTCCAGAAGTAGGTCTCGGTCGTCTCGAGCGCGCGGGTGTGGTCGTACGCCTCGAACGCGGTGGTCGCCGCATCGACCACATCGGCCAACGCGGCGAGCATCGCGAGGTCGAGCACCTCGGTCACGGGAGCGGACACCACGTGCGCGGCGGCCCGCAGCCCATCGGCGAGCGACACGTTCGCCGCCGCCTCGATCCCCGTCGCCCCCAGTGTGAACTTGGACGCGTTGAGCACCTTCATCGCCAAGCGCCGCCCGATCTTCATCTGCCCCGTGTCGAACGCCGCGTCGACCCCCAGGCGGGCCGAAGCCGCCCAGTACCGCACGGCGTCGGGCCCATGCTCATGGAGCATCCCGGCGGGCGTCACCACGTTGCCCACCGACTTGGACATCTTCTTGCGGTCGGGGTCGAGGATCCACCCGGAGATCGCGGCGTGGCTCCACGGCAGCGTCCCATGCTCAAGATGCGAGCGGACGACGGTGGAGAACAGCCACGTGCGGATGATGTCCTGGGCCTGGGGGCGCAGGTCCATGGGGTAGGTGCGGGCGAACAGGTCGGGGTCGTCGCGCCACTGGCACGCGATTTGGGGCGTCAGGGACGACGTTGCCCACGTGTCCATGACGTCCTTCTCGCCGATGAACCCCCCGGGCACGCCACGCTGGTCCTCGGAGAATCCCGGCGCCGCGAGCGACGACGGGTCGACGGGTAGTGCGTCCTCCGATGGAAGGATGGGGGTGTCCCACACGGGGTTGCCGTCGGCGTCGAGCGGGTACCACACGGGGATCGGCACACCGAAGAAGCGTTGGCGCGAGATGAGCCAGTCGCCCTGGAGCCCGCTCACCCAGTTCTCGTACCGCACGCGCATGAAGTCGGGCGTGAATCCCAGCTCCTCCCCACGCGCGATGAGCGCGGCGTTGAGTGCCTCGTCCTTTCCGCCGTTCGCGATGTACCACTGCCGCGACGTGATGATCTCGAGCGGTTTGTCACCCTTCTCGAAGAACTTGACGGGGTGCATGACGGGCGTCGGCTCCCCGTGTAGGGCCCCCGACTCGCGCAGCAGTTCGACAACGCGCACCTGGGCGGAGTGCACGGTCTTGCCAGCGATTTCGGCGTAGGCGGCGCGGCCGGCGTCGGAATCGATCCCGGGAGGCGGGTCCGACAGGACCCGCCCGTCCCACCCCAGCATCGGCCGCGTCTCGAGGGACAGTTCGCGCCACCACGTGACGTCGGTCGTGTCCCCGAACGTGCAGATCATCGCGATGCCGGAGCCCTTGTCGGGAGACGCGAGGTAGTGCGCGACGACCGGCACCTCGACGTCGAAGAGCGGCGTGCGCACCGTCGAACCGAAGAGCGGCTGGTAGCGCTCGTCGTCGGGGTGCGCGACAAGGGCGACACACGCCGGGAGCAGTTCGGGCCGCGTCGTCTCGATGAAGACGTCTCCCTCACCGTCGGTCCGGGGAAAGGCGAGCCGGTGGTACGCCCCGGGAAGCTCCTCCTCCTTGAGTTCCGCCTGCGCGACCGCCGTCCGGAATGTCACGTCCCACAGCGTCGGCGCCTCGGCTTGGTACGCCTCCCCACGAGCCAGGTTGCGCAGGAACGCCTGTTGGGCGACGGCCTGGGCGGCCGGCGAGATGGTCTGGTACGTGCGCGACCAGTCCACGGACAGCCCGAGGTGGCGCCAGAGTGCCTCGAAAGCCTTCTCGTCCTCGACGGTGAGGCGCTCGCACAACTCGACGAAGTTGCGACGCGAGATCGGCACCTGGTCGGCCGACTTGATCGACTTGCTCTTCCCGTCGACCGCGCCGTCCAAGCCGTGCGGCGGCTCGAAGCCCTCGACGTAGGGGAGCGACGGGTCGCATCGCACACCGTAGAAGTTCTGCACGCGACGCTCGGTCGGAAGCCCGTTGTCGTCCCACCCCATCGGGTAGAAGACCTCGAGCCCGCGCATGCGCTTGAATCGCGCA
The DNA here is from genome assembly GCA_964564915.1 of uncultured Demequinaceae bacterium. Lineage (GTDB taxonomy): Bacteria > Actinomycetota > Actinomycetes > Actinomycetales > Demequinaceae > JAFGBM01. Next base: position 2,332 of record CAZMCU010000095.1, read on the forward strand.
ATCAGGTCGGTGTGGGTGTAGCTGAACACGTGGCCGACGTGGAGCGAACCGGAGACGGTGGGGGGCGGGGTGTCGATCGAGAAGATCTGCTCCCGGGGTTTGGTCGCGTCGAACAGGTAGGTGCCGTTCGACTCCCACGCGTCGCTCCAGCGGTCGTCCAAGCCGTCGACGGTGGCCTTCTCCGGGATGCGAGTCATGGGCGTCATTATTCCAGGGGTGG